>NZ_JBJPHU010000011.1:0-100087 GCF_052939515.1 Phormidesmis sp. 146-33 | reverse complement strand
GCTTCTCTTAGCCTACATTTCCTTCCCATAGAATAAATCAACCCTACCCCAGAATTGGGGGGTTGGGGGCTTACAGGTGTAGGTTTGTGGTTAAGCAATCAAGAAGAGGTGAGGGTAAGCGTTAAGGTGGGCTGCGGGATGAGTGGGGGCATCTCAATGGGAAGATGATGATACAAAATCAGCGGCAGCCAAAGTAAGCCCACCGCAAAGCAAGAGAGACGACGCAATTGTGGATGGCGAGGCGGTGGGCGATTGGGTCGAGGATTGCGACCGTTGGGTAAGGCTTGTTGTTGCAGTTCTACTTTGGTTCCGAGTGTGAGCATCCTTAGGGTGGCGACCGACATGGCTAACCCCATCCGCTCTGCGCGTTTTGGGTCGGTGATGCGTGAGGACTGCCCATGCCAGCCATCACTTTTGAAATCGCGATAGCCATCTTCAATCCACAGGCGGTAGCTGTCCCACAAGCCCTCGGCTTGGTCAGTCGGCAGGTCAGTGACCACGAACCACGGGTCAGTATCGCCTTCGTCCCAGCGTGCGACCAGGGGACAATCGAGCGGATTGGTGCAAAAGCACCGCTCCAAGCTTGACCGAGCCGAATCCAGTCTTTGAGCAATTGCCAGTCGCCATTGGGGAGAACTTGGATTGTCTTATTCGGGTGTTGATTGATCCGCAAGAACGGATGCCACCCGACTGCCCTGGTCGCGGCAAACAGCCAGTCGGCATACAAGCCTCGGTCAGCACAAACCACCACCCGCCAGTCCGGTGGAACCCCGCCAGCCAGTTGAGCGAACAACGGCTCCCAGTAGGGTTGCCAGCGATCCAGTTGATTCCCAGGCACAATTTGTCAATGCGATCCCAAAACTCCACACCCTTAATCCCGTCACTTGCGATAGGCTGAGGTTGCCAAATCATTCGCTGACAATCCGGTTCCAAGCTTTGAGCGAAGGGTCTTGTGGCATCTCTACTGCCTCCATACTGCTCTTCTTCTCATTATCGAATCGTTGGGGTCACTGCTCACACCTTCACCACAAACCTACATCTGTAGGGGTTGGGGGGCAGAAGCGCTGAAGAACGAAGCGGAAAACCTCTTATCGAATTCACGTTATTTTAGGACTGCTTGCGTAGCATAACCCCCCCCGTAGCTGCCCAAATCAAGCGCAGAACGAGGGGATTCTAAACTAGCCCTTCAGAAACTCAAGCAACGCCTGAGCATTCAAAAGTTTTGATTGCCCTCAGAAAAATCCTGCCCGATCGCAAGCTGCTTTTTACTTCTCTTAAGCTGTTTCCAAAGGGATTTAATTTCTCGGTAAGACTCTTCGGGTGTTAGCTTGCCCCCCGTCTCCAAACAGCAGACATAACTCACCTTCTGCGAAAACTCCTGCAAGTTTGCGTTAAAAACCAGGTTTTCAGGCTTCACCTCACCCCGATAACGGCTGAGAGGGTACAAAAAGTTGTGTTGATCTGCCATTGTTTTTTCCTTATCTACGATTGGTCAATCAGAGTTTCCTCGGTGCTATTTTTCCCCAATGTAAGCAGAGCATAGTATCAAATTGCCAACTTTAGCCAGCGATGATGCCCCGTGGGAAGTTTTCCAAAACGCAAGACTAAAACTGCGCTTTTACCCAAAGTTAACCTAATATTAACCTACTTCGTCAGAAACAATATCCATCCAAAGAAGTAAAAGAACTGCTCAGGTTACTCAAGGATTGAATCTATTTCTCCAAGGTGCTTTCTCGCTAACGATCGCCTGCACTACTTTGGCAATTCTCGAAACGCCGCCTGAGCCTCTCGCCGCAACCCTTCCGCAATCTTGAATAGCTCCAACCCTGTGTTGAGATGGTGATCATCGTAGTTGAGGCTAAAGTACTCTAGCTCTTCAATCCCGTCTGCCACCTGATTGAGACAATAGTAAAGATTGGCAGCCACACCCGCGACCGTCGGCGGATTGGGAAACGATCGAAACACCGTTTGCGCCTTACCCAACATCTGCCGACAGTCTTCGGTATACGCCTGAAACGCCTCCATCAACTCATCATCAAATGGGTCAGCCGATAGCTGCTTAATTTGCGCCCTCAAAGGACGAATAATTTGACCAAGTTGACGATTGACGGGCGTGTAGACCTTGTTTAGCCAAACCTTAAGGTGTTGATCAGAATCCGGTTCTGTTTGGCGTTTGCGTCGATAATGCGCTTGAGCGGCCGCATCGCGCTGTTGACGGTCTTCTACACTTTCTGCGCTGTAGCCTGCTGACCCCAATCGAGAATAGTAAGAGAGGTGGCGATCGTAAGAGTTGCGACTCTGGGGATCTCCCAATACTTCGTAAGCCGCGTTGATCTGGGTAATTTTGTCGTGATTTGCCGTTTGTGAGTTGCTGTCAGGGTGAAACAACTTAGCCAAACGCCGATAAGCTTGTTTGATCTCCGCTTGAGTGGCGTTTGGCTCAACGTCTAAGATTTGATAGTGATTCGAGTGTGCCATTCCCCCATTTTAAAGGGAGGAGGGAAGAGGGAGGAGGGAGGAAATTGAGAAGTTAGAATTTAATGATTTCCTCAATTTAGCCCACTGTAGAGAGGGTGAGTTCGGGGTCTTGAAAGAGGGCAGTGCTGAGATACCGTTCGCCAAAACTGGGTTGGATCATCACGATCAGCTTGCCTGCATTTTCGGGACGCTTGCCAACGTCGATCGCCGCCTTCAAAGCCGCCCCACTCGAAATTCCTGACAATAAGCCTTCTTCACGAGCCAAGCGCCGACTAAACGCGATCGCTTGATCATCCGAAACGGTGATTACTTCATCGATCAAATTCACATTCAACACAGGCGGAATAAACCCCGCGCCGATGCCTTGAATCTTGTGAGGGCCAGGGCGACCTCCCGAAATTACAGGACTGTTCGTGGGTTCAACAGCGATCGCCTTAAATGAAGGTTTGCGCTGTTTGAGAACCTCTGCCACACCTGTGATCGTTCCACCCGTCCCGACTCCCGCAACTACAAAATCAACTTGTCCATCGGTGTCCTGCCAGATTTCTTCGGCGGTCGTTTCTCGGTGAACTTTGGGGTTTGCCGGATTGCGAAACTGTTGCAGCATATAAGCATGAGGCGTAGTATCGACAATCTGCTGCGCCCGTTGAATACAGCCTCCCATCCCCTCAATTCCGGGGGTCAACTCTAACTCGGCACCATAGGCCCGCAGCATGGCTCGACGCTCAGAACTCATCGTTTCGGGCATCGTCAAAATTAGACGGTAGCCCTTCGCAGCAGCGGCCATCGCCAGCGCAATCCCCGTATTTCCAGAAGTCGGCTCCACCAAAACAGTTTTCCCAGGCGTGATCAACCCCTCATCTTCAGCAGCGGTGATCATGCTAATGCCAATCCGATCCTTGACCGAGGCAGACGGATTCATTCCTTCCAGCTTGACGAGAATTTGAGCCACACAGCCCTCGGCTTGCGGAATCCGATTTAGCTGCACCAGCGGAGTCGAACCAATCAGTTGGATGACATTTTGAGCAATACGCATAGGAGGTTTTGGGTGGGGAGCTAATTTCTTTAGGTGCTTTTTAGATGTAGTACATAAAATCGAGCTGCCGTCTGGAGTCACGGCGATCGCACAAATCTTTGAGTGTATATTTTTGCAAAATAATGTTAGCAGCTTGATGAGCTTCTTGCCAAATCTCAAAAATTACAGCACCTTCGAGGGTTTTTGTCTGCTTGGCATCACTATCTTTTTCGGCAGGCTTACCCTCCAAACCATCCAGGCAAGCGACGACATCCAGCAGCGTAATCTTCCAGGGTTCTCTTGCCAGAGTATACCCCCCTTTTGCGCCGCGCTGCGATCGTACCAGTCCGCCTCGTCTGAGGGTAGCCAGAAGTTGTTCGAGGTAGCGATCGGGAATGTTTTGTTGAGCAGAAATTTGCCGAATCTGCAACGGCTCACCACTGTCGTAGTGAACGGCCAGTTCGATCAGCGCCAAGATTGCGTACTCGCTTTTACACGAAAGTTCCACAGGTCAAATCCACGGTAAGAGGAAGATGGGCAAGTGATCCCCACGTTTCTAGTATACCCCGGTTTATCGCTGGGGTTTAGTTAGTTTGACGAAAAGCCCAAAAAAAGCCCCGTGTTACACGAGGCCTCGATCGAAAATTTATCAAAACGGTCTAGAACGTGAAGGTTGTCCGCACGGTGCCCACATAGGTCGTGTCGTTGGCGTTGTTGTGTTCTGGGTTAAAGATCACCAAAAGACCCGGTGTGATTGAGATGTTGTCGTTTAGCTGATAGCGGTATAGCCCTTCTAGGTGGAAGGAAGTCCCGCGATCGAGGCGACGGTTGCCCGTTAGCGGATCGTTGTAATCGGTGCTGGTCAGCTTAGGCGGCATCCCAAAGATAATCCCTGCCAGGTTGCCTTTTTTGCCCAGATCCGGGAACGCCAGCGCGACGGCCCAGTTCCAAAGTGAAGCGTTGTCGCCTTCAGCAGCTACCTGTCTCGCGGCCGCACCTGCACCCAACACGAGATTCTCTTCAGCCCGTGCCTCTGTGTAGCCAACCCAGCCAGCCAGCGCGATTCCGGGGGTGAGACGAATATTGCCTTGAACCCCGAAGTGGTTGCCAGTAGTAGGCGTTGCTGCAAAAGGACGATCGCCAAAGTCACTGCCGATCACACCAGCCAGCGGATTGTTGTTGGTGTCGCGGTTATAAGAGCGAACGTAAGTAAAGCCCAAGCCGATGTCTCTGGTCGGCTGGAAAGCAACCTGCGCCAGGAAAGCGTTGGAGCCGTTGAACAGACCGTTTTTATCAGTCGGATCGTTTGCGCCTCTGGCAGAAAAGCCTGCTGACACAGTGAACTGCTCACTTGGCTTAAAGTTGATGGTGGCACCCGCGCCCCCTGCACCTTGACGGTAGATAGGGTTAAAGCGACCAAAGCGCGAAATCGATCCTTGACCGCTACTCGCCAATAGCGGATTGAAGGTGGGAACGTTGTCGTAAAACTCAAGTCCAACTGCATCAACTTGGATGGTAGATCTGCCTAGCGGAAAGCGATAAAACGCTTTATCAATCTCTGCCTCATTGTCATCGTTACCGTCAAAGCTAGAGCGGGTCATATTGGTTCCCGTTACAGCGCGGCCAAAGGGAACAACGTTTCGGGCTTGGATGCGGGTCAACAGCAAGTCTTTGCCAGTAAAGCTGGTGTTTAAGGAGAGACGGACGCGATTGCTGAAGGTTGTGTTTTCTCGCACGTTAGCACCCGCACCCAGGAGTGCAACCTCAGCAGCCCGTGTGCTGATCCCCCGTTCAATTCTGCGTGAAGCATCTGAGTTGATCGCTGTCTCGTCACCGAGAGCGCCTGAAACCGCGAAAATGGCTTCTCCTCTCAGTTTGGTGGTGGTTGAGAACTGTTGTTTTTCTAAGGTGGTGGCGCGAGCTTCTAGAGAATCGACGCGACCGCGCAGGGTGGCCAATTCAGCGGCGAATTCTTCTTGAAGTTTTTGCAGAGTCGCCAGGTCTTCTTTTTTGACCAGATCTGCGGTAGATGCGGCGATTAGCTCGTTGACGCGATCGAGACAAGCATTCACCCCAGCCGCAAACTCAAAGCGAGTCATCGCCCGGTTACCACGGTAGGTTTTGTCTGGATAGCCTGCGATACAGCCGTAGCGCTCAACGAGAGATTGCAGTGCCTGGAAAGCCCAATCGGTGGGGCGCACGTCAGAAAGTTGAGAAACTGAGGTCACTTGACCCGCTTCGACGTTACCAGTGCCTTCGCTGCTGTAGGTTTTTACCTGGTCGAGAGAGGCCGCATCGGATTTAGACGTATCTGATTTGGTCGCATCGGAAAATTGAACGGGGACGGATGCGCTCAGGGGGGCAGCTTCTGGCTTAGGTGCGTCAGTTGCAGTTGCAGCACCTATGGTGATCAGTCCAGCGGAGACGGTCAGCGTAGCACTCAAAAGAGCCGGGGTCGCAAGCAGCGATTTCCACAAATTGTTAGACATAATTCACTTCCGTATTCACACCATTGAGATCGAGTCGCCTACAAATACCTGATGACACAAGAGGCAGTTGAGGAGGTTCTTAGTTTTCTTCCGGGTAGGGAGAAGTTACATGAACAGCCACAGTATAGCTCAGTACAATTCGCAATCCTTGAATGGTCAAAATTTCTAATCGCTCTTTTACTTACCCTGTGTGGGGATTGTAGCTCTCATGAGGATTTGTTATCAGAAGCTTTATTCATCAAATCTTTATAGATTAGGAAAGTTGATGAATAGAAAACAAGCAATTTTGCGAAATCTGAGCCGCGATCGCCCTCATTTGCTTCTAGATCTTTAGCCGACGATAGAGGTCGCGAGGCTTGAGATGAGTACGATCGCTAGAGAGTTGTCATTTAAAAACAGGAAACGATGAAATTTGTGACCGATCCACCGATCGCACTGAAGATTCAAAAAATGAAGGAGCGGGTGCGGTGGCAATCTTCGCCCATTCTCGGTCGTGGGATTGATCAAACTCGACTGGTATTGGCGGATCAGACAGATGATCCTGAGTTTTCGTTTTTAGTGATTGGCGACAGCGGCTCTGGGCAACATCGGGGCTATAGTCCTCAGCGACGAATCGCAGAACAAATGCTGGCTCACCGCAAGGATTGCCGATTTCTTTTGCACACAGGCGATGTGATTTATTTGGTTGGCTCCAGCGAGTTTTATCTCAAAAATTTCATTCAGCCATACCGAGAGTTTCTAGTCGGCGGAGAGCAGTACAAGCAGATTGCTCACGATCGCATGGTGTTTAATTTTCCGTTTCTCCCGGTTCCCGGAAACCATGATTATTATGACCTGCCGTTGTTTTATGGGTTAGCCATTCAAGCGACGTATCCGATTCGCAGGCTGTTGCAATCAAAGCTAGATTTTGACATGGGTTGGCACGGTTCTTTTCAAGGGAAGGCGTATGCTCAGGCGTTTCTCGATGTGTTGAAACCTTTGGAAGCGCGCGGTTTATTAGAGGAGCATCTCGATCGCCACTACACCGCTCAAACTGAGACAGGCCGCTGTTTGCGATATGAAACTGGCAAATTCACTCGATTGCCCAATCGCTATTACACCTTTCGTCAAGGCGGCGTTGATTTTTTTGCGTTAGATTCCAACACGTTTAATGAGCCTGCTCCGCTGCCAAAAACCGAGGAAGGACAGGAGTATCGCCGGACGCTAGAAAATCGCTACGCCGCTCTAGAGATAGAAATGCAGCAGTTGATGGAAGAGGCAGCCAAGCTCAATGAGAACCGTTCCGAAGAGAGCGATCGCCTGCATGACATTCGTACCAAGCTGGAGCAAACCGAAGAAATGCAGCGAGACATCAACAAACAACTGACGGTTGAGACGGTCGTTATCGACGTTGAGCAATTAGATTGGTTGTGCGATCGCTTGATTGAGTCGTGGCAAACTCCGGGTGTGCGGGGACGGGTGCTATTTTTTCATCATCCGCCCTATGTAACCGAGGCGACCAAGTGGCACCAGGCGCAAACGTTGGCGGTGAGGCGGGCGATTCGACAGGTGATGAATCGGGTTGCAAAAGCGGTGGGATCGCAGGCAGACGGCCGCCCGATCGTCGATCTCGTTCTCAACGGACACGCTCACTGTCTGGAATATCTACGCACGGTTGACACGGGTCATGCAGATGCCAACACCAATTGGATCGTCTGTGGGGGCAGTGGCTACAGTCTCCGGCGGCAGCGCATCGAAGGCGACAATGTAACCGAAAGTCTGGACGGCTCCTGGGAAGAAAAACTAGTTGCCAAATCCCAGTTGTTTATCGGGCGAGAAGGTCGAGGGTCGCAAAAGCACCGTCCCTATTCGTTTTTGAGAATTGACGTGCAGGCGGGAGAGCCAGTCAAGTTTGTCGTGCGGCCGTTTGTGTCAGAGCGGTTTATGGGCAAGTGGAGCGATCGCGCGTTGCCAGAGTTCACGATTTAGAGGCGAGATGACTTTAGAGGAAATGGCTCGGTTTCTCAATTGGTTTTTTGGCGTGCATCGGTATTCAGAAGAAGTGGGGGGGATCTATCGATCGTCCTCCCGTCCAGTTCATCGAGTCGGGTTGCTTTTGGAGCCGTTTCCAGAAATTTCAGCGTGGGTCAGTCACCAACAATTAGATGCGATCTTTCTGCATCGCCCCTGGAAGTTAGCGGATGATTTTCCAGTCGAGGTCGGCGTGATTTCTTACCATTTAGCGTTTGACGAACGGTTGGCCATCGGATTCAATCCTCGATTGGCGGAAGCGTTGTGTCTCTCTGATTTAGAGGTTTTGGTTGGGCAAAAAAGAAGGACGATCGATCGGCATGATTGGCAACGTTCCCATTCAAGAATTCACACAATGCTGTCAACAAGTCAGCGAAGTTTTTGAGGGTCTTAAGAAGAAAATTCCTCCTCAAAAAACCTCTGTTTCTAGAGTCGCCGTTGTGGGTGCGATGACCGATCCTCTGATTCGGGAAGCCTCAAAGCGAGGCGCAGCAGTCTACATCACAGGACAATTTCGATCGACGGCAGAGTCAGCGGTTGTAGAAACGGGACTGGGGATCATCGAAGTCGGCCATCAACGCTGTGAACGGTGGGGATTGCGATCGCTAGCAGGCGTATTACAAGAACGCTGGGGCGAATTGACCGTAGTTATGAGAGAGGATTTTTAATTTCAAGGGCACCAGATTTGCAAAACTCGTCCCATAATTTTCTGATTGAGCCAGGGCGTGTTGAGCGATCGCGACTTGAGGCTTTGGCGATCGACGATCCACTCCTCTTGCGGGTCAAATAATATAAGCTCGGCAGGTTGATCCGGCAGAATGGGGCTGATTTTTTGTCTGAGACAGTTGGCAGGACGATCGCTCAGACTGTGCCACAGATCCAAAGCTGACCATTGGTGCGTTTCGACAAAGGCTTGCCAGAGTAGAGGAAGGGCAAATTCGAGTCCGATCGCGCCCGTCGGAGCTTCTGAGAAGGCAACGGTTTTTTCTTCGTAGGTAAAAGGGCTGTGGTCGATGGCGATCGCAGCCAACGTCCCCTCTCGAACCGCTTGAATTAACGCAACTCGGTCAGCAGGATTGCCCAACGGTGGCTCAAGCCGCAGATTGGGGTCATAAGTGCCCAAAGATTTTGTATCAAACAGCAAATGCATCCAGGAAGTGCTGGCGGTGATGGGCAGTCCGCGAGATTTGGCTTGACGAATCAAATCCACTCCACGAGCGGTCGAAATTCGCATCAAGTGAACGGGGGTTCCAATGTCTGCCACACATTCCAAAAGCGCAGCCAGAGGAGCCGTCTCCGCAATCGTAGGACTCCCCGGCAACCCAAACCGCATCGAATTCGCTCCTTCTCGCACCACGCCATTTCCGACTAAGGAACGATCGCAGGCATACAGCGCGATCGGTTGATTCAAAGGGCCAAGATATTCGAGTAGGCGGCGCAGCAGAGCAGAGTTAGCGATCGGCTTGCCGTCAGAGAATCCAGTCACCCCACAGGCGGCGAGTTCTGCGAGTTCGGTCATTTGTTGACCTTGGGTGTCGAGGGTGAGAGCAGCCCAGCAGGAGAGGAGGGATGAGGGATGAGGGATGAGGGAGGAGTGGGTTTTGAGCCAGGTGACAGCGGCGGGGGTGTCGATCGCTGGGTTGGTGTCAGGCAAAATGTTGAGACGGGTGAATCCTCCGGCAGCGGCAGCCTGCATCAAAGATTCCAAGCTTTCTCGTTCTTCAAAGCCTGGCTCTCCGCTGTGACTATAGAGATCAATCAGCCCGGGCCCCAGTACCAACCCCTGAGAAGGCTGAATCTGCGTACCTGAAGGAAGGTCAGTTAAGTGGGGAGCGATCGCCCGAATCACTCCATTCTCCATCAACACATCCATCACCTGATCACTGTCAGCAACCGGATCGATCAGTCGGACTTGTTGAAGAAGCAGCATACCTAAAGCGCTCCTGCGGCCGTCTTGTCTAACACGCCCCCTAAATGAGTGGTGATGTTCATGGCTTGAAGCGTGGCAGGTGCGTCTACACCATATTGATAGTCGATGACGCTGACGGCTCCGTTGCCTTGCTTAAAGTTCCAGAAGGACTCTGCCCCCAAGCCCGCGACGTGACAGAGAATCGCCTTGTTGATCGCATCGTGAGCGACGACAAGAATCGTGCAGGGTTCAGGATGGGATTCTACGATCGCTCTCCACCCTGCGATCGCCCGCTCCCACACCTGCTGCAAATTTTCTCCTTCGGGCATCTGAACCGTTTCGGGATGCTGCTGCCACTGATGTAATAAGCCTGGATAAGAAGACTCGATTTCGGCTTCTAGCTTGCCTTCCCAGAGTCCGTGGCTGATTTCTCGCAGGTCGTCTCTCAGGTCTAGCGCTAGGTCAGAATGATGTTTGAGAATGATTTCAGCCGTCTCTTTGGGGCGCAGCATCGAGCTACTGATCGCGAAATCGATCGGCACCGATTTGAGAAATTCTGCGGCTTGGTGAGCTTGCGATCGTCCATTCTCATTCAACGGCACGTCAATTTGTCCTTGAAAGCGGCCTTGTCGATTCCAGTCAGTTTCACCATGTCGCACCAACAGTAGACGCGGGCCCTGACGATGGGGACGAGACTTGGGCAGCGTTTCGCCCAGATGAGACGTAATATTCAGCGACTCGATTTGTACAGGCTGACCCAACTCACCCGAAAAGTTGAGAACGCTAATCCCACAATTAGAGACTTGAATCTGTTGATAAGCTTCTGGAGGCAAGCCGATCGCCGTATTGATTAGCGATCGATTAATTCCACTGTGCGCCACGACTAAAATTGTCTGCCCAACCTGCGCGGGTAAAACAGCCTGCCAAAATTTCTGCGCTTGTGCATACACTGCCGGGATGGGAAAGAAATCTTCAACCCCTTGCTCTGACGGCACACTCATCTTCAGCAAATGGGGCTGACTGAGCCAATCGCGATACTCATCAGGAAACTTAGCCTCGACCTCAGAAAACAGCATTCCTTCCCAGAGCGGCAAACTAATTTCCTTAAGGTTGTCAGTTGTTTGCAGCGTTGGCGTGTCCTTTAAATTAGCCAAGATCAAGTCGGCGGTCTGTTTGGCTCGTTGCAGAGGGCTGCTATAAACCGCATCAAATGAGATTCCGCGCAACGCACTGGCCACCTGGACTGCCATGCTTTCTCCTTTTGCGGTCAGCAGCGACAAATCACAGTGACCTTGCACTCTGCGATCGACGTTGTAGCTACTTTCACCGTGACGAACCAGTATGACGCGAGTAGTCAAGCAGAATCCTCCTTAAGTGAGTAGAAAGTGAGGAGTGAGTAGAAAGTGAGGAGTGAGAAGTGAATGACAGAAGGACGAAAGAATGCCCAAAAGAAATGACCTGAACGTGACCCAAATCCTTATTTCAACCCCTCACGCCTTATCCCTCACGCCTCACCTCTTCTTGCCAGGAAGATTCTACCCTGTCCCGCGTTCCCCTTACCATTTCTGCTAAGTTTGTCCACAGGGGCACATGTCGCACTGATGAGGAAAGTTCATGACGGTGAAGCGGTTACTTTTGGGCGCGTTGACGGTATTGGCAATCGTACTCGTAGTCGGAGATCTGATCAGTAGCTGGAACCGGCCCCAGTTTAACAATCGGCTAGAACTCTATGAAACGGATCTGTTGCTTCAAGCGTCCCAATGGCGAGGTGAACCCGATGCCGAGACGGCCCGAAGGGCGCTGTCAGGCGTTGATCCCCTCAAAACGGCGCTAGAGCAATATCAGAAAGCTCGTGAAAGTGCCCAAAAAGCGGTGGATGTGACGAAAGCTCGGTTAGGACAGCCCGTTCCAGAATCCTCGATCGTTCAAACTCCCCCCGCAACTCAAAAACAGCTTGCTCGACAACAATCGTTTGTGGATGAGGTGGATCTGAGAATTGGACTGTTGCAAACTCAGCAAGAAAAAGTTAACCAGGCGCTCAAAACTTGGGAACCGATCGCCGATCGCTCTTCCACCGCTTCAATTCTCACTGGATTATGGAGTGACCCGCCGCGCTTAATTCCCAATGCCGAGGCTCAGATTCAAAAAAACCTCAACGGATGGTTTCGCTATCGCGCGTTGAATCAGCTTTATCAGTTACAGCAGCGATCGGACGCAATTCGTCAACTCGAAGTCACAGAACAGCAGATCGCCAAACAAGCCTTTTTTAAATGGGCGATCGCCAATCTGATTCCGACGGCTTTGGGCTTTTCGGGGTTAGCGCTGCTAATTTTCTTGATTGGTCAGTGGTTAGTGCGAGGCAAGCAAGCGATTCTTTCGGGCACTAATCAGATCACCTGGACGACTCCCTGGGACGGCGAAATCGTCTGGCAAGTGCTGGTGGTTGGCTTTTTCTTTGTCGGGCAAATTCTCTTACCCCTGGGTATTCAAATTGTCCGGGATCAGCTAAAACTCAGCCCCGAAGCCTTTGGTGAACGAGGAAAAGCGGCTTATTTTTTGATTACCTATCTGCTTCTATCGTCCGGCGGCTTAACCGTTTTATACCTGTCGATCAAGCCTTTTTTGCCGCTTCCCGATGGCTGGTTTCGCGCCACTCTTAGAGGCAAATGGTTTTTGTGGGGATTTGGTGGCTATTTGGCGGCATTTCCTTTAGTGATCATTGTTTCGTTATTAAATCAGCGAATCTGGCAGGGGCAGGGAGGCAGCAATCCGATTTTACCGATCGCCCTCGAAGGCAAGGACACGCTAGCGATCGCCACCTTTTTTATCACCGCAGCGATCGCGGCTCCCATTTTTGAAGAAATCCTGTTTCGCGGATTTTTGTTGCCGTCTCTGACGCGCTATTTTTCGACCTGGCAAGCGATTTTATTGAGCAGTTTTCTGTTTGCGATCGTTCACCTCAGCTTGTCAGAAGTCCTGCCCCTAATGACGTTGGGCGTTGTCTTAGGATTTGTCTACACTCGCACCCAAAATATTCTCGCTTCAATGCTGCTGCACAGTCTGTGGAATAGCGGCACCTTGTTGAGTCTATTTATTTTAGGCAGTGGTTCTCAATGAAGTGATTTGGCAAAAACGCTTAATCTCAAAAGCTCATGTTTCATCAGGTTTCTGTAGAAAAATCTTCGGAATTAACGTCCCAATTAACCCATCGAATGGCTTCTTTTGCAGAATTCATATTAGGAGGTACTCGCAAAATGTGAATAAATTGAGTGCTGGGACAGGTCATCTTTAGGAGAAAAATTGGCTCAACGTCGATATTAGAATCAATTTTTAGCAGTGAATATTCTCGCCATGAATCTAACTCGATCGCACCCAGTTCTTGATAAATTCGTTCATAACCTACGCCCTCAATTAACACTCGCCTAAGTTCAGCGTTTCTCTCAGATAAAAGCCACTCTGCACGCCATTGATTTGGATGCAACTTACCATAGGTTTCTGGTAGCGTAATGCCGTGATGGGCATATAGCCTAAAGCCATCTGCGTACTCTAAAGCTGGCTCTCCCTCGGCATGAAGGCGGTCTTGATTATCTAATAAAAGTCGAATGGGACGATCGCAAACTAAACAAGCATTGTCTGCAAAAATGACCCAACCACACTCCTGCTTGACGCTTTGAAAGGCTGACCACTTCGCTTGATCGATCTCACAATTCAGCACAGAAACGCAAAAGTCTAGCCAAGTACAAAAATCATAATTTTCTTCGGTAAGACTGTTTCTAAAAAATGCAGTAATTAACCAGGGTTCTTTGTGCCGTTCCCAGAGCCAGTTAATTAACCGAGGTCGGAACTGAATAAAGGGTGAAGTTGGCCTGCTGGGATCGCTCAACTCAATCCACAGTTTACGAATGAGCGGCTGAGTGAGTTGTTTTTCGACTAAAGGTGACAATTGCGCTCTAAGGAAGCGCGTTAGAGGATGACACAATCGATAATCGAAGCAGAACACAACCGGCTTTTCGAGAACCATTACCAGAACTTGAATCAAAGACAGCACCAAACAGACAATCAGCAGAATCGCCCCCAGATGCAGAAACTGCGGAGACTGCATGAATTGAGGCAAACCGATTGCTGTAAGAAAGGCACCAACTACAAACAGCGTTGCAAACAAAGACCATGCCATGAACAGGCAAAAACCAGTGAGAGCAAGGTTAGGAAAAAAAGTTGATGAACCAATAAAGTTTCTTACTTTCCACCATTACTTAGTGCTTCTTTTGAGAGATTTTTTGAACAATTGAAACGCTGAGGTGTGACCTTCAAAAAACAGAATTTCAGGTGCAGATTTGCTGATCGCTGCATACAAATCTCTCACCGCTGCTGTGGCTTTTTCACGGTCGATCGGCTCAGTTCTATACTCAATGCGTCGCCATTTTTCTCGATAGATTGAAAACTGACTCGCTTGCTCCGGAGTAAGTTGTTTAATCTGCGACATAGCGCCATCCCTCTGGCTCATATTCGCGCTGAATCCTCACCATCCAGGAGCCTTGCGGAATGTGAACGGGCTGATGTTCTTCGTGAGTCAAGGTCGCTGTTTCGGAATCAATTCTCAAATACAAAACGCCGTCTTGCTCAAACAGAATCGCTTTGCCGTCGCTGATGCGGTGTCTGTGTCCCGTCACTTCGCCTTCTGCCAGCGTCAAATGAGGCAACCTTTTGCCCTGAATCTGCTGGGTTGGCAATAAAATCACGTCGCCTTGTCGAATCGGTTGCATAAAATCTCCTTTGAAGAATAAGGAAGCAAACAGTCGATCGAGCTTTGACACGTAACTCTAAATCTCAAAAATCTTGAAAACTCAAGCTGATTCTAATCAAAATTACTGACCTTTCTCCACTCATTGCCTCGGCGAAAATAGATTCCCTAAGATTTAATTCGTAAAATTTCTCCTGATTTGTAAAATTCACTCCGTAAAACTGCGATAGCCCGGTAGTCTTCAGAGTTTCGCGGGCACACTGAGATGGAATGTTATCAATTTACTCAAACCTCACGAGGCTTATATGACCACTGGAACCTCCAACGACGCAAACAAAAAAGTTACGGCTGGCATTTGCGGAATTTTGATCGGCGCTTTAGGCATTCATAAGTTCATTTTGGGCTACAAGACAGAAGGGCTGATCATGCTCTTGGTGAGTGTTTTGACCATCGGAATTGCCTCTCCCATCATGGGCATCATTGGCTTAATCGAAGGCATCATCTACCTGACAAAAAGCGATGATGAATTCATCAGCACCTACATTTCAGGCAAGAAGGGCTGGTTCTAGCACGGGTAGAAATCCTGGTTTTATCTCATTGCCGTTCTGCAAGACATGGAGCCAGGGTTTCCGCTTTTCTTAGATTGCTCAGTCCTCACTCAACGCCCCACCATGAATAAACCTAAAAAATTACTGTCGATCGCCTTCTTCACCCTGCTCGGTGCCGGATATTTCACTACATTTTCTAATCTGGAAGTTGACTTTTTTATCAAAAATTATCTGATTTTGGTGCCGATTCAGCTAACGGCGCTGATTTACTGGTTCGGTTGGCAACGCACCTCTGCCAAACCTGAGATTGAAAAAAATTAAGATTTTTCGGACGATCGCACAAAACTTCATCTACGCTCAAGAAAGGAGTCATGTTGATGTTTACGCCGCGATCCGATGCAAACCACGCCCAAACCCGTTGACCACTCTTCAGAAACGATTACGCTCGATGTCAGTGGCATGATGTGTGCTGGCTGCGTCAAAACGGTCGAAACTCAGCTTAGTCAACAGCCAGAAGTCATTACCGCAAGCGTCAATCTGGTCACCGAACTCGCCACCGTCGAATGTCGATCGGGAACCGATGCCAAACTGCTCGCCGACAAGCTAACCGAAGTTGGATTTCCGAGTCAGCCGCACGGTTTGCAGACCGAAGACTCCACATTTGTTGACCCCACAGAACGGCGACGCATCGAGGCAAGACAACAAACTCGACGACTGACGATCGCCCTCTGTCTGCTAATTTTCTCGACGATCGGACACCTCAATCAGCTACTTGGCATTGAGATTCCCCTTCTGACCAACATTTGGTTTCACTGTGGATTGGCAGCGCTTGCGCTATTGGTGCCGGGGCGATCGATGATCCTCGATGGTTGGCAAGGTCTGCGCCGCAACGCGCCCAACATGAATACGCTCGTCAGCCTGGGAACTATCACCGCCTTTACGGCCAGCTTGATTGCGCTCCTTTTTCCACAGCTTGGTTGGGAATGCTTTTTTGACGAACCTGTGATGCTGGTCGGCTTTATTCTCCTCGGTCGGACGCTAGAACAGCAAGCCAAAGGTCGCGCCGCTTCCGCAATCCAGGCCCTCTTAGCTCTCCAGCCCCAAACCGCCCGCCTCATAGAACGAGAAGCCCAACCTCCTCACGCCTCACCCCTGACTCCTCACGCTTTTACCGAAATCGCCGTCGATCGCGTTCAACTCGGTCAATGGCTACAGGTGCTTCCCGGTGAAAAAATCCCCGTTGATGGAGAAGTGGTCGTCGGGCAGACAACTGTCGATGAATCGATGCTGACAGGGGAGCCTGTGCCCGTACAGAAACAACCCGGCGATCGCCTCTCGGCTGGCACGCTCAATCAATCAGGCGCGATCGCGCTTCGGGTTACTCGGATTGGCAAAGACACTACCCTGGCTAAAATCATTCATCTCGTCGAAGATGCCCAGGCGCGCAAGGCTCCCATTCAACAGCTTGCCGATACCGTGGCGGGATACTTTACCTATGGCGTGATGGCGATCGCCCTGCTCACCTTTCTCTTTTGGTACTTTGTCGGCACTCAGGTTTGGCCAGATGTCTTGATGGCCAGCAGATCCCTGGGGAGCGAACATGCGCTGATGCACACCGTGATGTCTCACGCGATCCATCCGACTCCACTGCTTCTGAGCCTCAAACTGGCGATCGCCGTTCTAGTGATCGCCTGTCCCTGTGCGCTCGGATTGGCCACCCCTACCGCCATTCTCGTCGGTTCAGGAATTGGAGCCGAACGGGGACTGCTGATTCGAGGAGGCGACGTGTTGGAGCGAGTCCATCAATTGGATACGATCGTCTTCGACAAAACAGGAACCCTAACGATCGGGCAGCCCACCCTCACAGACTGCATTCCGCTTGATGAAGGCTCAGATCTGCACGAGCGACAAACGGCCCTACTTCAAATCGCCGCCACCGTTGAGAAGGGCACCCGACATCCTTTAGCAGACGCAATTCTCAAAGCCGCCCAACAACAAAAGCTCCCGTTACTCACTGCTCAAAACTTTCATACAGAGCCAGGGTTCGGTGTGTCTGCCCAGGTGGTGCTGTCTCCTGAAACTCCTCAAACGATCTGGCTGGGAACCTTTGATTGGATGCAGAAAAATGGGATCTGCGTCAGTGATGCTCTGCAAACTCAAGTAAAAACCCTTTCAGCCCAAGGGAAAACCGTAGTCTATCTGGCAAATCACACCACCCTAATCGGACTCATCGCCGTCAAAGACGAAATCCGATCGGATGCCAAAGACACGATCCAAACCCTACAAGCGATGGGACTGCGCGTTATGATGCTCACGGGCGATCGTCCCGAAACCGCCCAACTTGTCGCCCAGATGATCGGCATTCCCCCCGAAAACGTCTTATCAGAAGTCCGCCCCCAACAAAAAGCAGAAGTCGTGCGATCGCTGCAACACTCATCTTTCCCTCCTCCCTCCTCCCTCCTCACCTCAGTCGCAATGGTCGGAGACGGCATCAATGATGCCCCAGCCTTGGCCCAGTCCGATGTCGGAATTGCCCTCCAATCCGGAACCGATGTCGCCGTTGAGACAGCCGGGATTATCTTGATGCGCGATCGCCTCTCTGATGTTGTGGGTGCAATTTGTCTCAGCCGTGCAACGTTTGGTAAAATCCAACAGAATTTGTTCTGGGCATTTGCCTATAATCTATTGGGGATTCCTATCGCGGCAGGTGTTCTGCTTCCCAAGTTTGGGATTTTACTCAGCCCAGCAGCGGCAGGTGCTTTAATGGCGTTTAGCTCTGTGAGCGTGGTGACTAATTCTCTTTTACTACGGCAGGCTTTTTCTACGCCTCAGCAGTAAGGCGACCGCCCCCCTCGCGTCTCGGATGAAAGCCCAGTTTTCTACTGTCAGGGTTAACTGTTAATAACTAAATAGTGCATCTGCCACCCGACTGTTTTAGTCTCTTGAGGCGTATGTCGGTTCAGTAATTGCACTGAGTCCTCCCTTAAGCAGTCGGGTATCTTAGCTCAGTAGGTTGCACCTCAACTTTAGTCACCTAGCCACCTATCAGATTTTTCATGCCCTCAGAACCGCATCAAAATCATCTCATCATTATCGAAGACGACAAAGGGCGACGAGAATTTGTTCTCGATGGGCCAGTGTATTCGATCGGTCGAGACCCTAAGTGTGACATTCGTCTGGTGTCGCAGTTTGTTTCGCGTCGTCACGCCACACTGTTGCAACTGCCTAACGAGGATGGCACCTATTATTATCGAATCGTCGATGGCAACCTCAAAGGCAAGCCGAGTGCCAATGGTCTATTGATCAACGGTCGCAAACTGCAAACCCACGATCTCCATAATGAAGATGAGGTTGTCTTTGGCCCTCAAGTGCGGGCGATCTACTACCTGCTCAAACGAGACGCAATTTTGACGGTGCCGCCTGATGAGTTTGATATTACGCTGATCAGCCCCAATATGGTGGGCGACCCAGAAGATTGATCCTTTACCTTTCAAAAATCTGAGCAGAATTGGGTTTCACCATTAAGTTCAGGCATAGAAAGGTTAGTGCTGCGGCGGGTTAAATCTCTCATAAAGGAGCAGCGATCGCCCTTAGCGACCCACGACTACAAGACTTTTCAACCCAATGTTCGACTAGATGAAATTGACAATTTATACTGTCAACTAGTGAACTTAATTTTTGATTAGGACGCTAAAGGATTTATTCGCTGGTTTTACAATGCCTTCAGATCCTCACCAAAGTCACCTGCTGATCATTAAAGATGACGTGGGAGAGCGATCGCTTCCCTTGGAGCAAACTCGCTACTCGATCGGCAGAGATCCCACTTGCAATATTCGACTGATCTCACAGTTTGTTTCGCGCCATCATGCCACCCTAGAACAGAGATTTCACTCCGATGGCAGCTTCTACTACCACATTTCTGACGGCGATTCTCAAGGGCAACCGAGCGCCAATGGGCTATTGATCAATGGTCGAAAACTGCGATCGCGCGATCTAGAAAACAAAGACGAAGTGATTTTTGGCCCTCACGTCCAGGTCGTCTACTATCTGTTCAAGCGAGAGGGCTTCCACACCACGCCGCCCGATGAATTTGAAGATATTACGTTGATCAATCCGAGGACAGCGGGGCAACTTCCAGAGGACTACGACCAAAAAGACTTTAAGAAAGTCTCAGACGACGGTGAAGAAGAGCCAGAGGAGTTAAAAGATTTGTAAAGACGAAATCACTGAAGCGAAGCGGCTTCTGAAGCGATCGCTGCCTTTGTTAGCCGCCGACGGTTTCTATCAGTTTCCAGTGCTGGTTATCGCTGACAGCGCGGCTGACTTGATTAAACATTTGACGACAGTGATTGTCTACTTGAAGTGGCAATTCTTCATTTTTAATCACAAAATTCATCCGAATTTCTTCGTCTGTTGCAGTCGTTTTGTCGATCAAAACTTCAACCGTCACCAACTTTGGAAATGAGACTTGACCTGGCACCTCGCGCGCCATCATATAATCTCCGGTGTCATAGATCACGTCTAAATTGCAGGACTCCAGGGTCTCATTCAACACTCGCGGAAGGTTATTGACAGAAATTGCGACGGTGAACAAACAAGTATAACGAGCCATAATCAACCCCAAGCGTGCGATAAGCGAATCCCTACCCATGATACGTTCCTAACCTGCGTTTGCAGAATGCTGCTTAGGACAATCTCATGACAAGATTCAAGGTAAGTGTTTTCTCATAAGCCTTATGACCTTTATAGCGGATTACTTGCAGAGTGAGTTATTCTGCGAGGGCGAAAAGAAAGAGAGATGAGGGGTTGTCTGCGACACGCTTGGCGAGAGGAATGAGGGATGAAGGGTAAGTTGATTGTGTTTGAGGGGGTTGAGGGGTGTGGGAAAACGACACAGCTTCAGCGATCGTATCAGTGGCTCTTGACGAGTGGCTGGGGGGCAAAACTTCAGTCGGAAGGTCGGGTCAAAGATTTGGTCGTGACTCGCGAACCGGGGGGGACAACACTAGGGGTAGGTATTCGTCAATTACTGCTCAGTCCTGCTAAAGAGCCGATCGCCGATCGTGCTGAGTTACTCTTGTATGCCGCCGATCGCGCCCAGCATGTCGATGAATTTTTGCAGCCTCAATTAACAGAAGGAACGATTATTTTGTGCGATCGCTACACCGATTCGACGATCGCGTACCAGGGCTATGGGCGAGGATTAGACCGATCGCTGATCGATCACCTCAACAAAATCGCAACCGCTGGACTGCAAAGCGATCTAACGATCTGGCTAGATCTAGATGCAGAATTAGGATTGGCAAGAACCCAGAAACGAGGGGTCAGCGATCGCATTGAGCAAGCTGATCTAGACTTTCATCGTCGCGTCCAGCAGGGCTTTGCAGCATTAGCCCAGTCTCACCCCGATCGAATTGTACGAATTGATGCCAGCCGCACCGAACTAGAAGTCGCCGAACAAATCAAAGCCGTCCTCAGCCAATCCCTAACCCGATGGTACGGCTAACTTTCAATCAATCGAAACTATTTTCTCCCCCTCCCTCCTCCCTCCTCCCTCCTCACCCCTCCCTCCTCCATGTCCGCCTTCACCTCTCTAATCGGTCAACCTCAAGCCGTCGAATTGCTGTCGCAAGCGATCGCCCGAAATCGAATTGCGCCTGCTTATCTGTTTGCAGGGTCTTCTGGAATTGGTAAACGGCTGGCCGCCGAATCGTTTGCAGCCCTGCTGTTGGAGGACGATCGACGGGTCAAACAGCGCAATCACCCTGACCTGTTGTGGGTCGAGCCAACTTATTTGCATCAAGGCAAGCGATTGTCTCCCACAGAAGCCGAAGCCGCAGGGGTCAAGAAAAAAACGCCGCCGCAAGTCCGGTTAGAGCAGATTCGAGAGATTACGCGATTTTTGAGTCGTCCGCCGTTAGAGGCAGCGCGATCGCTCGTGATCATCGATCAAGCCAACACGATGGCCGAGCCTGCCGCCAATGCATTACTCAAAACCCTGGAAGAACCTGGACAGGCGACGTTAATGCTGTTGGCTCCCAGTTCTGATGCGCTGTTGCCGACGCTGGTTTCCCGGTGTCAAAAAATTCCTTTTTATCGGCTCGATCGCGCACAGATGGCACAGGTGCTAGAGAAAATAGGGCAGGAAGAAATTTTGCAGCGTCCAGAAGTGTTGTCGTTAGCGCAGGGCAGTCCGGGAGCCGCGATCGCCCATTGGCAACAACTGCAAACCATTCCCCAGGAGATTCTTTTGGCGGCTACTCAGCGCCCTCGATCGCTCAAAGAGGCGTTAACGATCGCCCGTCAAATCAGCAAAACCCTGGATTCTGACGCTCAACTTTGGCTCGTGGACTATCTCCAACAAATCTACTGGCAGCAGTCTGTCGGAGTGATTGCTCTCCAGCAGTTAGAAAAAGCCAGAGAGTATCTGCTGGTCGCCCAATCGCAGCTAGTTTGGGAAGTCACGATGATGGGAATGATCCAGCCTTAGCTGAATGGGAGTTCGTGATCTGGGCAGCCAAAGAACTTAATCTCTTTGAGTCATCTGCAAGTCGCCCCTCAGATTAATTTTTGGGATTTCTGGGATTGTCGATGCCGATCGCTTCCCCCAAATTATCTAACCCTCGCTCATCTAACTTGTGCACCAGTCCGTCTAAAATTTGGCGCACCATGCTCGGCCCTTCATAAATCCAGCCTGTGTAAACCTGAATCAAACTGGCCCCAGCCGCGATTTTTTCCCAGGCATCCTCAGCGGTGAAGATTCCGCCGACTCCCACGATCGGCAGTTTTCCCTCAGTTTGCTGCCAGATAAATCGAATCACGTCGGTCGATCGAGTTCTCAGGGGTGCCCCACTGATGCCGCCCGCTTCCTCGGTCACCAATTTTCCGGTCGCTTGCAGGGTTTGAGTCTGTAGCCCGTCTCGTCGAATCGTCGTATTGGTCGCAATAATGCCCGCCAAATCGTACTGTTGAGCCAGCTTGAGCACATCTGCGATCGCTTCCCACTCCAGATCGGGCGCAATTTTGATCAGCAAAGGCTTTTCACCCTGATTTTCGGCTTGTAAAGCGGACAGAATCGGTTCCAATTGATCTGTCGCCTGGAGCGATCGCAGTCCCGGTGTATTCGGTGAACTGACATTGACGACGAAATAATCTCCCAATCCTTTTAAGAGGCGAAAGCTCCCCAAATAATCTTCAGCCGCTTTCTCAAGGGGCGTAACTTTTGATTTGCCGAGATTAATTCCTATGGGAGTTTTAAGTTTGTGATGATTTAGATCAGAACTTTTTAACCTTTCTGCTAATGTCGCGGCTCCCTGATTGTTAAATCCCATCCGATTGAGGGCGGCTCGATCCTCAGGCAGGCGAAACAAACGCGGACGAGGATTGCCAGGTTGGGCATGAAACGTAACAGTTCCTAACTCTGCAAAACCAAATCCAAAACTTGACCAGAGCGCTGCTGCTACGCCATCTTTATCAAATCCGGCCGCCAGACCGATCGGATTCACAAATCTTTGCCCCCATAAACTTTGTTCTAATCGGACATCACCGACACAATAGGACTGGTACAGTTTAGACAAAACCCATCGCTTTGCAAATTGAGGCACTCCAGTATCGAGCCAGCTTAGAGTCTGCAAAGTCTGTTGATGCAGCCATTCGGGGTCGGCTTTCAAGCCAGAAAAAAGAATTGGACGAATCGCTGCTTGATAAATATCCACTAGTAACAAAAAATAATGAACACTTTATCTATTTTGACGAGTTGGAGAGCAGGTGAATGGGTAAATGGGGAAATGAGTCAACGACGGCTTCACCCTTCAGTCCTAATCTTCCACTGAGTGAAAAAATGCGGTTTTCAGGGCATTCTAAAGGATGAGTCTCATCTGTCTGGGAACGGTTCTGCGGACATTGTAGGGGCTGATCGCGCTCAACGGTGAGACGGGTCGGCGGTTTCTCAGTCAAATCACGATCTCGTTGAGTTACCCGCAGAGGGTTGCTTCGCCGTTCTACCCCACCCATCCTGACAAAGACCCTGACGACCCGTTTTCTCCTCCTCTGCTTATCTCTTGAAATTATCGTCTCGCAACATGGGTCAGTCGAAAGAGCCAAATGCCTATGAACAGCAACTCGTTAGCCTGGGGCGGGTCTTGCAAACGCTGCGTGAAGGTGACGATATCGAAGCCTTGCTCACAACGGCGCTATCCTATCTACAAACTCATTTTCAGCCTGATCTGATCTGGTTAGGGCTGTACGATCGCGTCGATCATCGGCTGCTCGGTAAAGGAGGCGCTCTGCCATCGGGTGAAGATAGCGCCTTTCTCAAACAGCGGTTTGTCCTGACTTCGGGCGATCTGATGGAGCAGGTGGTGATTCAGCAGCGTCCGATCACGCTCCCCGATCTCAGAGAAGAAGCCCGGGCCAGTGAGTGGCGCAAAGTGGCCAAAAGAAGCGGCATCCAGGGGACGATGATCTTCCCGATTTCTTACAAAGATCGCTGCTTTGGAGTTGTGATGCTGGGGTCGCGCCTGTGGGGAAACTTTCCCAAAACAGAGGAAAAAGCCCTGCTCTCAATGATCGTGGGCGAGTTGGCCGCCGCCCTCAACACCGTCGAAATCGAATGGAAACGCCAACAAATCAAACGCCCCGAACAGCCCCTTCTCACGCTGATTGGTCAACTCGGAGCGCTCCCTAATCTTGGTCAACGTCTAGAAGCAGTTGTCGAACAAACTCACCAGTTCATCAGTCCGTCTCGCACTAGTGTCTACTGGTTTGAGCGACAAAACCGCTACTTTTGGCGCAGAGTCACCAACCTTAAGCCGTCTTCTAGAGCGATCGAAGACAATCAGCCCGTTTCTGGAATCACAGTTCAAGAAATGAGTGGGTTTTATCAGGCGTTGGCCTCGGATCAGGTGGTGTCGATCGGCGAAGCGTTAAGTTCTTTAAGAGCTGATACGACCAGCCGCCTGATGCAGCAAATTCGCGCTCGATCGCTGATGGCCGCCCCGATTCTCTACCAAAACGAACTGCTGGGATTTCTGGCCACCGAAGGCAATGAAGCTCGAATCTGGCAAGACGAAGAGAAAAGCTATCTGCGGGCTGCGGCTCAACTGGTTGCCCTCGTCGCCCCCCTGGAGGAACTAGAATCCACCGTCGAACAAACCAAACTCGACCAGGCCCTCACCGCCGACATTGCCCACGCCATCTACAGTACCGACGATTGGAAAGCCACCCTCAAAAACACGGCTGAACTGTTGGGCAAGCGGCTCAAGACCGATCGCTTTATCGTTCTCATGTACGACACCGAGCAAGAGCGGTTTGAGGTCTGTTATCAAAGCTATCCCAACAATCGGCGACCGTTGGCTTCTTCTCTAGCACGACTGGCCGAGATCGATTGGCAAATGCTAGAACGCAGTTTGGGCGCAACTGCCATTGAGAATCTAGAGGATGATTTACGGCTGGGCACCTGGCGCGATCTGCTGTTAGAGTTGGGCATTCGATCGCTGCTGGTCTGCAATGCCGCCCCCGGTCAGCCCCTCGAAGGCTTGGTGTTGATCTGTCACGAAGCGCCGCGATCGTGGAGTTTGCCGGAGTGTGAGTTGAGTCAGGTTGTCACTCAGCAGATTGGGCTGATTTTGCGCCAGTGGCAGCTTCAAAAACAAAACGACCACCAGCAAAAGATGTATCAGACGATTCAGTGGGGGTTGACGACGATTCAGCAGACTCACCAATTAGAGCTTTTGGAGCGATCGGCCCTGCAATATATCGCCCAGATTTTACAGGCTCCGATGGCGGCGTTGGTGTCGTGGTCTCCGGGTCGGCGCACCGGGCGGATTGTGCAGTCGGGCGATACAGATGGGCGGTTTACCTTTAATCCGATTCTCAAGGTTTCGACCTTTACTGACGCGCTGGTGCATCGGGCGCTAGAACACAACGGACTGTTGACGCTCTCGATCGATGAGGTGCCTGTCGAAAGTCGTCAATGGCTCAACGCTCCTGGCATTGGTCAACTTCTGATTATGGCCTTGAGAACGGCTCCAGAACATGAACCCACGGGCGTTTTGATCATTGCTGACCATTTAGAGCGCCACTGGAGCGATCGCCATTTCACGGCTTTAGATACACTAGTCAGCCAGTTTGCCTGGTCACGCCGCTATCTGATGTTGTCAGAAATGCTCAAGCTGCAACGCGAAAAGCTAGAACGTCTCAATTGGTACAAACAGCGTCGCATGGAGGAAATGTATCGATCGGTGAAACTGAGCGTCAAACGCCTGGGCGAGATTTCTAACCCCCACAAAGATGCGCTCTCAGCAACTCGTCAACAGCAAATCATGCGCCAGATCAACGATGCGATCGACCCGGTTCATCGAGTGGTTCGAGACGAACCGTGGCAATTGCAAATCAAAACGGAAACCGCTCCGCTGGTCAGTCTTTTGAGACGAGCCTTGGATCGCGTGGACAACCTGATCAAACAGCGCCAACTCTGGTCACAGGTTCACAATGAGACGAATCCGATGATCACAGGCGACATCGCCAAAATCGAACTGGTGCTGTATGAACTGCTGCTGATTGCTTGTCAGCGATCGCATCCCGGTGGACGCATTGATCTGTGGTGTCGGCAGTTAGATCACAGTTGGGTAGAGCTTTCAATTACTGATGACGGGGCGATCGAGCCTCGCTTGATCGAAGACCTCGAAGCCGGCCGAGCCGTTGACCTTTTGGCCCCGTCGATGTTAGACAAGCCTCCTGGTCTACATTTGGCGATTTGTCAGTCATTGATGAAGCAAATGGGTTCTGAGTTTAATCTCTACAGGCTGGAAGACGGGCGAATTATGAGCCGATTGGTGCTGTCGTTGGGGATGGGGAGATAAAAGGGATGAGGGATGAGGGATGAAGTGCGAGGTAAAGTAATTGTCAGTTCGATGAACTGCTTCGCTTCGTTTTTAGATCCGAGAACGCCCCCTAAATTCCCCGCCCTTGAGGGACTTTGAACCAGAATTCTTCTCTTAAAGTCCCCCAAAATTGGGGGGTTGGGGGGCAGAAGCCGTGAACAACGAAGCGAAAAACTCTATCGAATTCACCTCAGAATTGGGGGCAGAAGCCGTAAACAACGCCGCGAAAAACTTGCAGCAAAGTCACGTTGGGGTAATGACGATCGCGTGAGCCACCCAGCCAAAGACTTCAGCGAAGTTACGATCGTTCTAGCGATGCTCAAGATTGACGGGGTGCTTTCTGCGGCGGCGAGAGAGAATGCTGACTACTTCGCGTGGGTAGGGGGCTGGTAGTAAAGGACTCCAGTCGCTCACTTCGGCAAAGCTTCTGGCGTAGAGATTGTGAATGGTTTCGATCGTCCCTTCACTTGACCCAATCACCAACACTAATAAGCGCTCGTGGAGCAAATCGCATCCGCTACAATTGAATCCATAGTTCCAAGCCGTTCGTGCAATGCATCTTCAGGTCTCTTCGGTTCAGCCGAGTTCTTCCCTCCAAATTTTGCTAGAGCAACAGCCCGATGGTCAGATTCGAGCGTCGATTCCAGCTTTACTGAATTGTTCGGTTAGTCGTTTAACCCGTGAAGCAGCGATCGCGGCCATTCAGCAACTTCTCTCAGAGCGGCTCTCCACACTCGAAATTCTCGCCGTTGATTTAAACTCTCCTCAAGATGTCGAGAAACCCTGGATGAAGTTTGCGGGAGTTTTCAAGAATGATCCAGAGTTTGCTGCGATCGTCAAAGTGCTCCGAGAAGAAAGAGAAATTGATGAGGATTCTCCTGCGTACTCTTTGCATGACATCGAATGACGCTACGGATTTTAGACACTGATCACGTTTCACTCTTTTTAGGGAGACATCCGCAAGTTGCAGCAGAATTGGGAAGGACAGGATTGAGTTGGGCAATTACTGTGATTACGGTGCAGGAAATTCTTTAATGGCTGGATTGGCGAAATCAACCATCTCAGCCCCAGCCAAGATCCCGTCAAACTCTATGCAAAGCTTTGGATATCTACTGAGTTCTTTAGGTTTGCAACCATTCTCAACTTTGATGCGATTGCATACGATCGCTACCAACAACTTCTGCGGCAACAACCCGAACTGAACAAGAAGCGGTTAGTGAAAGATATGAGAATTGCTGCCATTGCCCTGACGACGGGAGCCATTATCGCAACCAGAAACCAGCGAGATTTTTCGTTAGTTACGAACCTGATTTTGGAAGATTGGGTGTCTTCATAGAGCATCTAGACATCAATTCGCGGTGAACGCAAAGCTTGAAGTTGTGAGGCGATCGCTCTCATTTCCTAACAACATTCTGCAATCCGACTGAGATTTTGGGGTGGAGCGAGTATTCTAATGTTGGAATAAAAAGCCCCCCATACTCTCATGACTGACGTTTTTCTGTCTTATTCTCGGAAAGACAAAGCCTTTGTGCAAACGCTGCATGATGCACTGCGGGCACAAGAGCGAGAAATTTGGGTCGATTGGGATGCGATTCCTCTGACGGCGGATTGGTGGCAACAGATTGAGCGCGGCATCGAAGGGACGAATACCTTTGTGTTTGTGATCAGTCCTGATTCGGTTGCGTCAGATGTTTGCCGAGACGAGATCGACCATGCGGTTAAGCACAATAAGCGACTGGTGCCGATCGTTCGTCGTGAGGGCTTCGATACGACCAGGGTGCATCCGATGTTGTCGAAGTACAACTGGTTGTTTTTTCGCGAGACGGATGAGTTCGATCGCGGCTTTTCTGACTTAATTCAGGCGATCGAGACAGATTTGGAGTATGTGCGATCGCATACGCGGATTCTAGAACGGGCGATCGAATGGGACAGCCAAAACCGGAATGAGAGCTATCTGCTGCGGGGCGTGGATTTGAAGACGGCAGAAACTTGGTTGTTGCAGGGGGCAAGTAAACAACCACAACCAACTGAGTTACAAGCAACCTATGTAAGCACAAGCTGGAAAGCGGAGAATGTACAACGACGCAAGCAAAGATGGACTGTTACGGCTGCTATAGCAGCGCTTGCTGCGGCGATTGCAGTTCCGTTAACGCTGGCAGGAACGATTTTATTTACTTTGCAGGATCGTCCTAATGTCATTTTTGCTCAACCAGGGAAACCCATTGGTGGCAACACAGAGTATAGACTTACCTTTAACCAAGCCCTGATGGATGATTATCGTAGCAGTAGCCCTAACACCCTAAACCAAATTGTGTTTGGAATTCCCGGTGAAAATGAATCAACCGATTGTATCGAGGTCGGGGTAATTCAAGGTGAGCTGCTCAAGGGAGATAGGTCTGATGAGCATACTATTAGCTTGACGGCTCCCAAAAAGGCAGGCGTTTACTATATTCACTTTGGGCTGGAGTGGCAGTACTCCTGCAACGATGCTAAGACAAGTCGGCAAAACACCTGGAAGGAAGACCAGTCGAAAGATAAGGAACAACGTCAATCTGATTTAGAACAATCAATGATTGGGGTTGAGATTGTAGGTAATCCAATGGATATCGTTTTTCATTGGTTAGACATTCAATCCGCTTTTAACAAAAATGTACCTGATCAGGCGACATTTAGCCGTTCAGATAAGGGTACAGCATACGTTTCTTTAAGCAACTTTTCCTTTCAAAAGTAGCGGTACTTGTGTAGCAAATTGGGTGTTATTTGAGCAAACGGCGATCGTGCCTTCTCAACGTGATCATCGGTTTTTGTGGAGCGCGATCGCAAAGACTTCAAAAACTATCTGCTAATCAAACTGAAGAACGATCGCGATCGCTGCACAACCCACATAGGCAAAACCTGGAACGACGATCGCGCCTCAAAGTGATTTTAGCCTTTGGATCAGGGACAATGTAGCGCGAAGCCTTTCCTGCCAGAGTAATCGCTCTGCACTCCCCAGCCGTCATCACGGAACTATACTAATAGCATCTGCGACGAGGAACTGGAGATGAAGGAAACAATCTCAATTCAAGTGGACGCTGACGTTGCGAGAACTTATCAATCAGCAAACCCAGAACAGCAAAAAAAAGTCCAAGCCCTAGTAGGGACATGGCTGAAGCAGGCAATGCAGATCACTCAGTTGGAGACCACGATGGATCGCCTAAGTGATGAAGCGGAAGCGAACGGATTAACACTAGAAATTTTGCAATCCATCCTAGATGAGTGAAGATCGGTTTGTGCTTGACACGAATGTATTGCTGAGTGCTGCGTTGTTCAAGCGATCGTTGGCTCGGCAGGCTTTTGATACAGTTGTAACGTCAGGTGTAATATCAGGGACAATTCTCTTGTCTGAGCCTGTCCTGGCAGAACTTAACGATGTATTCAGTCGATCGCGCTTTGATCGATATGTGTCAATTGAGTCACGCAATCAGTTCTTGATTGAGTTGTTAGAAATTGTTGAGATGATTGAGATTGTTGACTCAATTACCGTTTGCCGAGATTCTAAGGACGATAAATTTCTCGAATTGGCAATCAGCGGCAATGCGGGTTATCTTCTCAGCAACGATAAAGACTTACTAATTCTTCACCCCTTTCGAGACCTTAAGATTCTAAGTCCCGCAGATTTCTTGGCAAGATAATGCAGCGCAACCTTGGTGTATCGGCTCACCTCTGCCCAATTCTAAATCTACGATGCGCAAGTCTATCGCATCGACCTCAACCTCAACAGCTTTCTCAACCGCGCCTGCCAACACCTCAACAACTATCTG
This sequence comes from Phormidesmis sp. 146-33, assembly GCF_052939515.1. Lineage (NCBI taxonomy): Bacteria > Bacillati > Cyanobacteriota > Cyanophyceae > Leptolyngbyales > Leptolyngbyaceae > Phormidesmis > Phormidesmis sp. 146-33. The sequence continues at coordinate 70,211 of NZ_JBJPHU010000011.1, read as the reverse complement.
CTCTACACCCCAGAACTGAAGAACGATCGCGATCGCTGTGAACCATACATTGGGAAGGGATGAAGGACGATCGGCTTCAGCAGATATTTCACTGCGATTACCAATAGCACCCTCGAAAAGCGATCAGGGCACGCAAGTTTGGAGAAGCCGCAAATCAAACCGCATCACATTCAAGGTAGTAATCGTAAACATCGAGATCAATGGATTCAGCGTTTCCTTTACCGTTGCGCTTTGCATCGATCGCTGCCTGAAGTGGAGCCACCTGAGCCGCAGAGACCGGGTAGCAATCCACCATCAGATTGTCTGAAGACTCTCGAAACAACCTTTGCAATTCGGGCAGCATCAATGAATCGAGCAAAGCCTCACCCGCCAAGCGATCGCCGCTCTTCTCATACCAACGCAACACTCTGACAAACGAAGGATCACGTCCTAGAATCGATCGCGCTTGAACCTTAATTGGGTCAATCATGGTTATGGCTCCACCTCGTAATCAGGATTCGCTTGCTTAAGTTGTTCGCCTGTAATTGGGTCAAACTCGCCGAGATGCTTACCCTTCCTATCATCGAGCAATTTGGAGTCTGAGCTTACCATTTTCTTCCGCTTCTGTCCTATCTGCTCTACACGCCAGAACTGAAGAACGATCGCGATCGCTGTGAACCCTACATTGGGAAGGGATGAAGGACGATCGCCCCTCGAAGTGATTATGAATTGGGGAATGCAGCGCGATTCGTTTTACGGTTTCTCCAAAGTTGCGCTTTGCCCTGATCGCCTTCCAACGATCGCATTCATTGCAAAACCACGATCGTTCCTCTCCGCCTCAGCGCCTCCTATAATGATGGAGTCGATCGATTTGAACTGTCATGGATAGATCGCTCAACATCACACTTCCCGAAGAGACCGTTCAACTCATTGATCAGTTGACGCAGAAAGGCGATCTTAGCCAATTTATTAATCAAGCTGTCAACTACTACATTCACGAAAAAAGTAAGGCAACGTTGAGAAAGCAACTGCAAGAAGGAGCTATCCGCAGAGCCGATCGTGATTTGAATTTAACTGAAGAATGGTTTGCGCTGGAAGAAGAACCGTGGCAAAGCACTCCAGAGTAACCTATCCCAATCGCGGAGAAGTCTACCTGGTTAGCGTCGATCCAACGGTGGGATCAGAAATCAAAAAGACCTGTCCTGCCTTGATCCTGCAAAACGACATTGCCAATCTCCATAGTCCTATTACAATTGTCGCTGCCATCACCTCTCAGTTTGAAGACCCCCTCTATCCAACTGAGGTTCTAGTTCAAACTCCCGAAGATGGACTTGGAAACGATTCTGTTGTCTTGCTAAACCAAATTCGATCGATCAATAAACAACGTCTGATCAAGCGCTTAGGAAACTTAACCGCAGACTGACAAACCTTTTCAGGTAGGTTGGGTTGAACCTGATGAAACCCAACGTTAGCAACGGTAGAAAGGCTGCTGTTGGGTTTCGCGTTGCTCAACACCAACCTACGAAAAATCGAGGGTTTCAGGAGTTCTGTCAGTCAACCAGGATCAAGCGCTTAGGCGGCTCTAAATATCTGGCAACGCCGCTTTTCACTCCTCACTCCTCACCCCTCCCTTGGCGAACGAGAGATTTTCTAAATAAGCTCATCAGATTGGGAGTCTCCAGATACAATAAGGGTCGTTCTTGCCTTTGGACAGAAACCTGCTCAGTTGGGCGAGGCTGCCTGATTTGGTGCTGCTCTGTTCTACGTGGTTGTGCTTATAGGAGTGCTGGTATTTATGTCTGCTGTGCTAAGACCTGTCGATCGCCAAAATCGTTCTCTTAGAGTCGCCGCTTCTCCTCGGATGGCTCCTGCTGCCCAACCGCAAGATTTGAGACGAGCGAGAATGAGAGTTGCGCCTCCTGCGGATCAGTCCACGGTTAGAAGACTGCCGTCGCTCAATGCCCCGCCCAAATGGGTACGATCGCTGATCAAGCTCCAACAGGCTTCTTTGATCACAACCTTTGCGGTATCGGGTCTGGCTCTCGTGACTTATATCTGGACGGTTGACTCTCAGCAGCTTTGGGGCAAGGAATATCAAAAGCTTGAAGAACTCAGACGCAGTGAGCGACAGTTGGGAGCCAATAGTGCCCTGCTGCAAAACCACATTGCAAATCAAGCAAACAGCCCTGGCGCGACGCTAGTTCCTCGGACTCCCGACGGCATGATCTTTCTCAAGCCTGCTCCGCTTCGCAATGCGCCCCCTGAGAATGCGCCCACTCCCCAGGTTTCGCCCGTTGCCCCCCTTGGATATTAAACCGATCGCGGGTGGGATGAATTGAAAGACATTCTTCTCCGGCATTACTGAATTTGGATTGTTGAGTTTGAAAGTCCGAAAGTTTCCCAGAATTGGGGGACGGTGACGGCATCCTTCAACAACACCTTTTCGGTTCATTCTGAGTTATTCGCCCTTTTCCCTTATGAGCAGCCCTTCTTACCCTCGTGGACGTTCTCGCCGTCCGTCTCTAATCGCTAGACTGCGCCGGGTAAATGTTCCTCAAGCCAAGTCTACGATCGGCAGGCTTGTGATCGTCTGGGGGGTATTGGTGGTCAGCAGTTTGCTGTTGATGCTCAATCTGGTGCGGCTTCAGGTGGTGCAGGCTCCCCGGTTGCTCAAACAGGCGCGAGCGCAACAAACGAGCTATCTGCGACCGTTTATCCCGCGTCGTCCGATCGTCGATCGCAATGGCAGCATTCTAGCGATCGATCGTCCGGTTTATACGCTGTTTGCTCACCCGATGTATTTCAAAGAGTCAAAGGGAGAAGTCGCGGGCAAGTTAGCGCCTATTTTGGGTCGATCGATTGCAGAACTAACTCGTAAGTTTGAATCTGCGGATACCGGGATTCGGTTGGAGTTTTCGCTTCAAGAAAATGCAGCCGATCGCATTCGAGACTTGCGACTCGACGGGCTAGATCTGGCACAACAGCAGCAGCGTCTCTATCCTCAGCAAAACGTAATGGCGGATGTTGTGGGCTATGTGGATGTTGATCAAACGGGGCAGGCCGGTGTCGAATACAGCCACAAAAATTTGCTAGAGCGATCGGTCAAATCGGTGCGTCTCAGCCGGACGGGAATGGGAACGGTCATGCCGGATCAGGTGCCGGGGGGGTTTCTCCACATTGACGATTTGCATTTGCAACTGACGATCGACAGTCGGCTTCAACGCGCCACTTTACCAATCTTGAAACAGCAGATCAAAAAGTATTCTGCCAAGCGGGGAATGGTGCTGGTCATGGATGTGCGAGATGGGGCCATTCGGGCGCTGGTGGGTGATCCTTCTTACGACCCCAACGAGTATTTCAAAGCCAAAGTTGAACTGTTTAAGAACTGGGCATTGACCGATCTGTATGAGCCAGGATCGACTTTTAAGCCGCTGAATGTAGCGATCGCCCTAGAAGCAGGTGCCATTAAACCTGACCAGGTTTTTAATGATGAAGGTTCGATCTCCATTGACAGTTGGCCGATCCAAAACTTTGACTATTCTTACGCGGGTGCCAGAGGCCCGGTCAGCGTGTCTGAGATATTGCAGCACTCTAGCAATGTCGGCATGGTGCATATCGTCCAACAGATGAAGCCATCGCTATATTACAGTTGGCTCCAGCGCATCGGGCTAGGGCAGTCTACCGGATCTGATTTGCCGTTTGAAGTGGCAGGACAACTCAAAGACCGCAAAACCTTTGTCCAGTCTCCGGCTGATGTGGCGACGACTGCCTTTGGGCAAGGATTTTCGCTGACCCCGATTCAACTATTGCAGCTACAGGGCATTTTGGGCAGTGGTGGCAAGCTGTTGACTCCTCACATTGTGCAAGGACTCTACGACGCGACTGGACAACCCTATTGGCAACCCAATCTGACAACTGCAAAACAAGTTTTTTCGCCCACGACAGCCCAAACGGTGCTGAAAATGATGGAGGCGGTCGTCTCAAAGGGGACGGGCAAAGCGGCTCAGGTTCCGGGCTATCGGATCGCAGGTAAGACAGGAACGGCGCAAAAAGCCAGTGCTGGAGGCGGTTATTTGGAGTCTGCCAAGATCACGAGTTTTGTCGGCATCTTTCCCGTCGAGGCTCCGCGCTATGCCGTTGTGGCGGTGATTGACGAGCCAAAAGGTGAAGATGCGTTTGGTTCGACGGTGGCGGCTCCGATCGTCAAAGCTGTGATTGAGGCCTTGATTACGATCGACAAGATTGCCCCCAGCCAGCCCATTCCCAGTCCAACCCCGACCCCAACGCCTAGCCCTTAGAATCAGTCAGATAAGAGTTTCAAAAATCTTCCAGCTATTCTTCGACCGATAGCGAAAAATTAAAAACACCAACTCTATTTCACAATTCACGCACGTCTCACCAAACTTTGTTGCACTTGTTGCTGTAGCTGTTCCAGACTGTAAGCGGGTTCTTTACAACTCAATCCCTGACAGACTAAACCGATCGCGCTCTCAGGTAAATTCGTTTCTAATGCAAAGCTGGCTGTTGGCAGATATTGAGTTTCTAGCCGCGCAATTTGATCAGAACTGGTGCGAATCAACGTGCAGTTTTGCAACCAATCCAACGCGGCAAACAGGCTAGGGCAGGCAGTTGGGGACTTTTGCATGATGCTGCTAAAGGCCTGTAGGGTTTGTTCTGCTTTGTCGAGATAGTCCAGATCTTTGGTGAGTAGGGAGAGACGGACGAGATTAGCGATCGCCACCCCATTCGCTGCCGGGGTCGCATTGTCGATGTAGCTGCGTTCTCGTACCAACAAATCCCGACTCGCATCTCTAGCCGTGTTGTAGTAGCCGCCCATCTCCACACTCCAGAGAAATTCGTCAAACTCGGCCTGGACTTGAACCGCTTGACCCAGCCAATCTGTCTCATTTTCAGGCGCAGCGGCACGAATACTCCGAGTCACCTGATGTAGATCCAACAAGGCTTTGATGAAGAGAGCATAGTCTTCTGATTGAGCCAGCACCTCGACAGAACCATCGTAATTGACGCGATGAAACCGCCCATCGACCCACTGATTTCGCAAGATGAAATCCGCTGCCTGACTCGCTAATTCCAAATACTCCAACTCTCGAAACACCCCGTAAGCACGAGCCAGTCCCGAAATCATCAAGCTATTCCAAGCAACAATCATTTTGGTATCGGTCACCGATGGAATTCGTCCATCCCAGGCGGTGCTTTTGGCTTCCTGATTGTTTCGCGCTGGGGGAAAGGTCGTCAATTCATGAGCAGGCAACCCGTAACGAGCCACAAACAGCTTGGACAGTGCCGCTTCTACCAACTTAGTAAGCTGACCCGACTGGCGACGTTGCAGCACGTTCACGCCCTCAAAATTGCCCGCTTCTGTAATCGTGAATTGCTCACTCAACTCCGCCAATTCTTCGGCCGTCAGCAGGGTTTGCAGTTCCGCATAGCTCCAGACGTAGAAGGCACCTTCTTCCGGTTCCGCCTCATCTGGTGTGGTGAAACTGTCTGCATCCTGAGCCGCGTAAAAGTACCCTTGAGGAGCGGTCATCTCACGCTTGAGCCACTGGACGGTGAAGGCGATCGCTCGTTCAAATCCCGCTTCTTGCACACCCATCGCCCAAAGATTTGCCAGATACTCCACGATCTGACCATTGTCATAAAGCATCTTCTCAAAGTGGGGCACTGTCCAGTTAGGGTCAACGGTGTAGCGATGAAATCCACCGCCTACGTGATCAAAAATGCCGCCTAGAGCCAGATCTCGGCCGCGTTGGGTACTGGCTTCTCTAGCGCTGGGTTGTAAGTTGGAGAATCGAGTCGATCGCAGTGCCACATCTGCGTAAGGAATCATCGGAAAACTCGGCCCGGGCCGTTTGGATGAGACAACTTCTGTGTTGTGGGTCAATCCCAGATTGAGCAGATCGGGACTCAGCGCCCCAGGCTGTAGTGAGAGAGAACTCTGAAGCCCGTTGAGAATTTCAGCTTTGATGCCGTCGAGTTTTGTCTTCTCGACATCGTAATAGTGGCGAATCGCTTGCAAGACTTGCATAAAGCCGGGCCGTCCGTAGCGGGCATCTACCGGAAAGTAAGTTCCTCCATAAAAGGGCACCAAATCATCTGGTGAGATGAAGATGTTAAGCGGCCAGCCACCCTGCCCCGCCATCATTTGCAAGGCCTGCATGTAGATGCTGTCCAGATCTGGACGTTCTTCGCGATCGACCTTGATCGGCAAAAAGTTGGCATTCATGAAGTCAGCGATCGACCAATCCGAAAACGCTTCGCCCTCCATGACCGTACACCAGTGACAACTCGAATAGCCCACCGACAAAAAGATCGGCTTATTCTCACGTCGTGCGGTCTCGATCGCCTCATCACACCAGGGCCACCAGTCGATCGGATTCTCCGCATGTTTTCGTAAATAGAGGCTTTGAGCCTGGGCAAGTCGATTGGTCATGGCGGCTAGAACTCTACAAAAGGTCATTTTGCCAGTCTAGCGGAAAGAAGAAAGTCCAAAAAAAGGGATGCCCTAAGACACCCCTTTCACTCAGGTTCAAACCTGTCCAAACTCAGTCGGCTGTTGAACATTCGACATCATTTGCAACTTGACAACTTCTAGATTGGAGTCCCTACGCCAAACTCGTTGACTGCCTCGACATCCCAGGTGCTACGGTCACTCTTAGCAATTAACCCAGTCGTCCTTCTAACGAAATCGGTGTTAGGTGAATCCAGCACGCCGCCCTTGATCGACCAGATAGCCACCTCGTCGCTAACCGCATTGCGCCAGACGATATCTGCGGTGCCATCACCACCACCCGCGTTGCCCACAAAATCAGCGGCTCCTGCAACCTTCCAGTCGGCAGTGCCTGTGGTCGGCAGCGTACTGGGTGTTGCAGTCAGAAGTCCTGCACCATCGACCCCGATCGTCCATAAAATGGTGAGGTCTTGATCAGACTTGCGCCAGAGAATGTCAGGGCGGTTGTCTCCATTAAAGTCAGCGATCGCCCGAACCTGCAACGTATCCGTCGCGAAACCTGTTTTAGGCAAGAAGGTGGAATTGGCCAGACGCAACTGACCTGTCGCCACATCGATATTAAAGCGCCAATAAGCGGTCTCATCAAGCGGCGAATAGCGAAGGACGATTTCTGAGCGGCTGTCTCCAGTAAAGTCTGCCAAACCGACCATTGTCCAAGTGTTGAAGCCTCCGACTTTGAGCCTGTTTCCAGCCGCATCGCGGAAGTAATCAAAACTGGTGACCGTATTCGTAGCGTAGTCTACGTTCCAGAAGGCGTATTCATCCGTTCTGCGATTTTGCCAGATTAGCTCTAGGGCTGCGTCAGCATCAATATTGGTTCCTCCGACCAACTCCCACCCATCGTTGATGATTTGAATCGGGGTTCGGGTTGCCGCTGATAAAATGCCCCCAGAGTTGGGCTTAAAGACCCCATTGTTGGTCATGTACCAGATTGCTGTTTCACCTGTGTCCGTTTTGCGCCACAACACATCACCAATTCCATCCCCGTCAAAGTCTTTGGAATCGATCGTCACCCAAGCAGGATTCAAATTTGATGAGGCAATATTGGCCTGAGCAAGGGTTGATCCTTGAAGATACCAGAAGGCGACATCGTTGGATGCGGAGTCTCGCCACAAAAGGTCTGGCCCAGGACGCACTGTAGTCAATGACACCTGAACCGGAATTTCATTGCCAGGGCCACCCGGAACGCTATCGAGCCGTAAGCGGATATTGCGAACTTCGGTGTCTGGCGTTGCGCCACTGTTGCGATAGGTGACTTGCCGCAGGGCTGCTTGATATTCGGCAGGCGTTCCCGCCCCGTTAAAGCCTAATGCACCTGTTGCAGAGTCATAGCTCCAAGTCAACGTTCCGATCGTTCCACTCGTCGTTGTCACAGGCTGCCCTGCAATGCTCAAGACATCCCCTGGTTTAAGGTTGGTGATGAAGACCGTCGCCGAGGTCAGATTGCCTGTAGTGGGGCTGATGGTCAACGTAGGAGAAAGCACGACGGGAGGCTGCAATGAGGTGTAGCTGGTGCCCGTTCCGAGTCCCCCGATTAGTTGTCCGCTGGCACCGATCGACAGCCCGCGAATTTCGTGAATATTGGTCGAACCCCCTGTCGAAGATGAAAAGCCGAACTTGAAGTTGGCGGGTAGGGCCCCGTTGTTGGCGGCCACGTCATAATTTTGAAGCGCTGTAGGAGATTCACCGTTGTCCAAAAAGTCTCCATCCGCATTCAAATCGACCTGCACTTTGAGAAGCCCAGTTGGTGAGAGGTCAATGCGGGCAGTGCGTCGAGCTGCGGTACGAGTTGCTGCTGCACCCGGTACGTCTAAGCTGGTGGGCAATGTGCCACTGCCTGTGAGGAATCGATAGCTGTTGGCCTGGCTGCCTCGAACGGCGATCGAATCAGAAGCGGCCCCAGTCCCTCCAGGTGAGTTATCGGTTGGGCTAGAGAAGTTGCCAAACTCATCAAATCCGACCCCTAAGTAGCCGCCCAATAGCCCAGGGGTGGAGCCACGAGCCGCGTATCCAAGCGCTCCGCCGGGTGCTCCTGCTGTCGTCGGTGACTGACTACCGTCGATCAAGAAGAAGCTGATTCCGTCAGCACCACTGCCACCATAGGAGAAAAAGTCAAAGGTAATAGACAGCCCCTGACCGCTACTAATCGCCTCGTTGAAGATGACAAACGAGGATTGGTTTCCCCCTGCACTAGTGAGCCGAAGTGCGCCATTTCCGGCAGTATCGATCGCCGTCGCAAACCCTGGCAGCCCATTTGTAGAAGGCGTGATGGTTCCTCTAGCAGTCAAGCCCAGACTCGTTCCAGCGCTAGAGCCAAAAAGCCAGGGTTTGGCAGTGACATCATCTCCGGTAAAGGGGTCAACTGCCAAACCTGGAGCAACGGGACGGGTCGTAAGAGCCGCCTGACTAGTCGGCAAAGAAGTCAGAAAATCTGTAGCCATTGTTGTGCCTGTCTTGTTACTAATTGCAATCAATTATTAGAAAAAACTCACTCAAATCTCACCACTTATCGAGGAAAGAGATACACCTTCAGCCGCTCCAGCAAATTATTTTGGGAACCTTATCTTCTCTTGAATTCTATATAGAGAATGTCAAATTTGTCTATCAGATTTTCGGCTGAATCAGCAAATCTACGAGAGTGACGTGTGACAGTTTAATCCTTACAGCGTGGTTGTTTAAGCGATTTTTACAGGAATTAAACCACAGTATATTATTGAGATCAACACAAATCAAACAGAACAGTTCATCGTTCCTTTAAAGTTGTGATTAGTAAAATTCTTCAGTTGTAAAAATAGTTAGTTATGATTCCAATTTTAAAACCAGTTACTTATCTTTAAACATTCATTTGACTAGGCGCTTAAATGTTGTTTTAACAGGTTTAGCAAAGCCTTAGTTTGCCTTAATTCAGCCATTTAACTGAGAATTGTCTCCGTCGTCTCACTCAAATCGCTAGAATAATGAAAATTATCAAAAGCAGGCTCCATGATTCCTACCGTTATTGAAACGTCTGGTCGGGGCGAACGCGCCTTTGACATCTATTCTCGACTGTTGCGAGAGCGAATCATTTTTCTGGGGCAGGCGATCGACGCAGACGTTGCCAACCTGATTGTCGCCCAACTGCTCTTCCTGCAATCAGAAGACTCCGAGAAGGACATTTACGTTTACATCAACTCTCCGGGGGGTTCTGTTTCGGCAGGTATGGCGATCTACGACACGATGCGTCAGATTACGCCGCCAGTCAGCACGATTTGCGTCGGGTTTGCTGCCAGCATGGGAGCGTTTTTACTCAGCGCTGGCACCAAAGGCAAACGGATGAGCCTTCCCCACTCGCGGATCATGATTCACCAACCGTTGGGGGGTGCCCAGGGTCAAGCGACTGATATCGAAATCCAGGCCAGAGAAATTCTCTACCATAAGCAGCGCCTCAACGAAATGCTGGCAGAGCATACCGGACAATCGATCGAGCGCATCCAGGAAGACACTGAGCGCGACTTCTTTATGTCAGCCGAAGAATCCAGAGCCTATGGACTGATCGACCAAGTAATTGAGCGTCGTCCGTCAGCTACCCGGCCCGCAGTGGTGAAGTAAGCGGTCGGGAGTGAGGAGTGAGGAGTAAAGACTTTAGACCCAAGACCTAAATTTCTTCTGTCTAGAGTCCAAAGTCTCATCCCTCATCCCTTTCTTAAAATGGAATCTGACTCATTGAGGGATGTCCCTTTGAGGGCAAAGCCTTGAGGTAGTGCAGAAACTCTAACAACTCGTCTTCGGTGAGTTCGGCGCGGGTTTTTTTGCCATAGGTTTGTTGGAGGTAGGTGCTGCCCTGTTTCTTTGTCCAGCCGATTCGCTCGATCTCGGTGCCAATCTGGGCGATCGCATCTGACAAATCCACTGGGTCGTGCTGCATATCGGGCACTGTGACCTTGGCAGACTCTACCGCAGGCTCAAACGCTTCGGTGTACTCATACTCCATCTCGATCGCTGGCTCAGGCGTGTCCAAACCCGGAAACGTGGATAAGAAATCATCGGACTGAGCAACAGAAGGCGCTTCTTTTTTCTTAGTGCGGCTGCGAGGAGGAGACGCAATTTCTTCGGGCGTGGGGATGGGGTCTACTGGGGAAGCGAAACTATCTGCATCTCTGAGGGTCGGTTCTGTAGACGATTGACTTTCAGAAAGCTGAGGGGTCGCTAAACTGCCTGCAATCTCTGGTTGGGAGGCTTCGGTCATCAGTCGGGCTGACATCTCAAAGGCTGAAACGCTGGGAGAGGCAAGGTTAGTCGGGGCGATGCCCAAAACCTCCATTGCACGAATTCTGGCCCGATCTTCGGCAAGCTCAACGCGATCGGCGGCAGCCATCCCAGTCGCCATCGTCAATCCGCCCACTTGTACCAAAGCACGGACGACAAACTGACCTTCATGAACCTGGACTAGCTCAGAACTGAGGGCACCTGTCGGATAACGGCTGCGGAGTTGAGCAAACAAACTGTGACTCGTGGATTGGTGCAGTTCCGCAGGCAGCGCTTCACGCAGGGCAAACATAGCAGGGTTCAGCGAGTCATCTTGCGGTGTAGACGAATACATAGTGGTCGAGCGATCGATGTTAGAAATCAGATGGGTTGCATTCATGTCCATTCTAGGTGGTAGGGGACTCGACACTCTCTGGTCACAGCCTCAACTATCCCTCTCAAGAGAGAATTTGAAAGTTGCTCTGTGTGAGAAATTATAAAGTAATGGATTATCTCAGATTGTGATCACCTTTTCCTTAAATTAAATCTAAAAAGTTAATCTCAAAGGTTCTGCTCGATACCTGACCTCGCCAAAAAGTCTTGCTATAGTGGGTCACTTAAGAGGAGTTCTAATAACCAGATCAGCCTTTATTGTCTCTTATGAAATGATTTATAAAAAAGCTTTGGAAAGTCAAGAACCACTTCGGATCAATTTTGAACGTCAGCTTAAGCGCATTCAGCGAGATGTGTTGAGAATGGGGGCGCTTGTTGAAAATTCTTGTTGCTTAGCGAGGCAGGCTTTGTTTGAGCAAGACTTAGATGCGCCCCAGCGAATTAGGATTCAGGACAAGCAAATCGATCGCCTCTACAAACAGATCGAGTTGGAATGTGTTAATTTAATCGCCCTTCAGTCTCCTGTGGCTCAAGATTTGCGGCTGCTGAGTGCCGTGATGCAGCTTGTCCGTGACTTAGAGCGCATCGGAGACTACGCCAAAAACTTGGGAGATGTGGCCGTTCGCTTATTTCCTTACCCGGTTTCTCCTCACATGGGCGAAATTCGGATGATGTTCGATCGCTGTCGGGCCATGTTAGCGATGAGTTTGGCTGCGTTATCTAATTTGGATGCGGAGTCTGGGCTAGAGGTGAAACTCAAGGATGATGCGGTCGATTCAGACTACGAAAATCTTTATACTGTCCTGGCACATCAGTCTGACATCCAAGGTGTTGTAGAACCGATCGTTCTTTTAGTGCTCTTGATTCGCCACTTGGAACGCATGGCCGACCACGCCACTAATATTGGAAAGCGAGTGGCTTACATCGTGACGGGGCAGAGGTAAGGAACGAAGTTCTCTCTCATCCCTACTTCTTGTGGCGATCGTGCCCCTTTTCATGACAGTATTGAAAATAGCGCCTATCTGAAAAACCTGAGTGAAGATCGTTAGAATGACCTTTTTGGGTTAACTTAGGTGACCGATCGTGGGCAGACAAGCGACCTGAGTGTGCGACACTTCGCAGAGACATCCAACACGCTTTGAGAGGAGAGGTCTCTAGAATTGTCATTCGAGACAATGAACTGAGCAATTGGGTGAGCTTGGGTCAACTGACTGCGATCGGGCTGTGACGGCTGAAAACCGCAGACTCCCCACTGCCCAACGGGGAAACCACACAGGCGAGTGCCTTTTTGCGTTGAGTGAAAGGGGGTTGACTTGACTCTGTGGAAGCGCGAAACGCACGAACGAACAGAAGATTACGAGGACATATCGCTGCATGGAATTCTCGATCGCCGAACTGCTGGCAAATTTTACAGAAGATAAGCTGGTCGCCCCCAAAGCTCTAGAGAAAAAATTAGAGTGTCTCAACGAAGCCAGTCTCCGCAGATTGCAGATTACGCTAGATGCCCTGGAAAAAGTCGGCATTTTGGTGAAAGAGCGAGGCAAATATCGTCGAGTCACCGAAGACGGCGTGGTCGAAGGTAAGCTGCGCTGTTCGAGTAAGGGCTTTTGTTTTGCAATTCAAGATATCGAAGGGTCAGAAGATATTTACATTCGCGAAAGCCAGCTAAATCATGCCTGGAACGGCGATCGCGTATTGGTGCGTGTGACCAAAGAAGGCAGTCGTCGCCGCAGTCCTGAAGGTGAAGTTCGGTTAATTTTAGAAAGGGCAAATCCTTCGGTGCTGGCTCGGCTCAAGAAAGCGGATTCTGGAGACTATCGGGCTGTGCCGTTGGACGATCGTCTCTTATTTGAGTTGGATCTTAGAGAAAACGGCAATCATCTAGAAGACGCGATCGATAACCTGGTGCATGTCGAAGTGCAGCGCTATCCATTGGGGCAACATGCCCCGATCGGCAAAGTCGCCAAAATTCTCGGCCCCGATTCTGAAGCGGCCGACATCGATATCGTTTGCTGCAAACATGACTTACCGCGGGCTTTCCCAGACCATGTTTTGGCCGCCACAAAAGGACTATCCGCCAAAATTAGCAAAGTCGAACTGAAAAAAAGGCTGGATTTGCGCGGGTTGACGACGGTTACGATCAAAGCGCAGGCGACCGATAGTGCCGATGATGCGATTACGCTCGATCGCACCGATGACGGCAACTGGCAGTTAGGCATTCATATTGCCGATGTGGCCCACTATGTTGAGGCGGGCGGATCGGTCGATCGTGAAGCTCAAAGACGCGGCGTTTCGGTCTATTTGGGCGAATTGGTGCTGCCCATGCTGCCTGAGCAACTCACTGACAACCTCTGTTCGCTACAGCCCGGAAAAGATCGATTGGCGATTTCGGTCGTGCTGACGTTAAACACAGACGGGCAAGTGATTGAGTTTGAAATTCAGCCGACGGTGATTCAGATCAACTATCAACTCAGCTATCACCAGGCAGAATTGATTCTCGCCAAGCAGCACACCGAAGAAGTTCAAGAATTTGAGCCAATCTTTGAAATGCTGTCTCACTTGTCAGAGTTGAGCCACGCCATCAAAGAGCAGCGCCGCCAGCGAGGAGCCTTTGAACTCAATCTGCCCGAAAAAATTTACGCTCGTCCCGATGGGTCAGAAGCCCCTGAAGAAGCTGATAAGTACACATTTAGCAAGTTTCACTACGACGACGAAGGATCTTTAGGAGCGGTAGTCGTTTCTTCGACGTTGCCCATTCACTCGATGATTGTTGAGTTGATGCTGTTGACCAATCAGACCGTCGCAACTCACCTTCACGCTTTAGAAGTTCCTGCTGTCTATCGCGTCCACCCCACGCCCGACCCAGACGACGTACAAGAACTGATCAAGCTAGCCGTCAGCATGGGCATTGACCTAAAGCTAGAACAGGAAGACGAGGTGCATCCGCAGGACTATCAAAATCTAACCCACAAATTTGCAGAATCAGAATCAGAACGAGTACTAACTTATCTGCTGTTGTCCACGCTCAAACCTGCTTTCTATAGCACGACTCCAAAATCGCACTTTGGGCTGTCTTTAGAGCAGGGATACACTCACTTTACGTCTCCCGTTCGGCGCTACCCTGATTTGCTGGTGCATCGGGCCCTCCATGCTTTGTTTGAAGACGGGCGCGATCGTCGCTCTACTCGTGCCAAAGAAAGCGTCCATCTGCGTCATAGCTCCAGTCACGGACAAATCACCTGGAACGTATTGCCCACCGAAATTCATCAAGAATTAGAGAGCCATTTTTCAGCCGTGGTGGTGCATCTGAGCGAACGCGAAAAAATTGCCCAGGATGCCGAAAACGACCTGGAAGGGCTGAAAAAAGCCGAACTGATGAAAGAACGCACGGGCGAGATCTTCCACGGGCTGATTACGGGAGTTCAATCCTACGGCTTGTTTGTTGAGATCGAAGAACTCTTGGTCGAGGGGCTGGTTCATGTCAGTTCGCTCAAGGATGACTGGTATGAGTTTCGATCGCGCCAACAAACCCTCGTCGGACGCAAGAATCGCAAACAGTATCGACTGGGCGATCGAATCGAAGTGCAGGTCAAGAGTGTCGATTATTACCGTCAGCAGATTGACCTGATTGCTGTAGGCGGAGGCAGCGAAGCCAGCGAGGAAGATCTCGAAGGTGAAGACAACGCTCCCGATCAAGAACTCGATAGTGAGGAATAATAAGGAGGACAATAAGGAAGATTTTGAGTATTGAGTTTTGGGTTTAAGTGTAAAAACTGCTCAGAATGTTAGATTCAAAATCCGAACTTAAAATCAATGAGCGTCTTCTGTGCCTTCTAATTCTTCTCGTCCACTCATCTTGGGCATTTCAGGAGCTTCTGGGCTGATATATGCTGTTCGTGCGCTCAAGTATTTGCTAGAGGCGGAGTATACGATCGAGCTTGTCGCTTCTAAAGCAACCTATATGGTCTGGCAAGCTGAGAAAAATATTCGGATGCCTGCTGACCCTCTGCAACAAGAGGAATTTTGGCGGCAGCAGTGTGGAGTCGAGCTTGGCGGTCAACTGACCTGTCACTCAGCTACTAATGTCGGTGCTAATATCGCCAGTGGCTCATTTCGTACGGTAGGAATGCTGGTGATTCCCTGTAGTATGAGTACCGTGGCAAAATTGGCAGTCGGATTGAGTTC
The DNA here is from genome assembly GCF_052939515.1 of Phormidesmis sp. 146-33. Lineage (NCBI taxonomy): Bacteria > Bacillati > Cyanobacteriota > Cyanophyceae > Leptolyngbyales > Leptolyngbyaceae > Phormidesmis > Phormidesmis sp. 146-33. Next base: position 54,898 of record NZ_JBJPHU010000011.1, on the reverse strand, counting down.
TGATTTGCTGGAGCGATCGGCTGATGTGCAGCTTAAAGAAGGTCGCAGGCTGGTGATTGTGCCGCGCGAAACGCCGTTTAGCCTGATTCATCTTCGCAATCTGACCACCCTCGCAGAAGCGGGAACCCGGATTGTACCCGCGATCCCGGCGTGGTATCACAACCCTCAGACGATCGAAGATCTCGTCGATTTTGTCGTCGCCCGTGCGTTGGATCAGTTAGAAATTGACTGCGTTCCTATCGATCGCTGGAAAGAAGGCTAGGATCAACAATGAGTTCTCAGTTTTGAGATTTGAATTTGCCCACCTCAAAACTCAACGCTCACAACTCAAGACTCAAAAACTATGCCTCTTCTTCGTCTCATCCTGCTGCTCGGAATTGCCGTCCTGTTGCTGCTGTTTGTGTTGCCCAACTGGGCACCGTCGATGCAGCTTGTCTTTTTGGGCATTCGATCGCCTGCATTTCCCTTGTCGCTATGGATTTTGGGCGCGATTGCGGCAGGCATTGTCACCACCCTTGTCATTTCGATTTTGTTTCGGCTGACAGGCTTCACCGCTCAACGCAAAGGACGAAAAAAGGCGCGATCGTTTGATCAGTCTTCCGCTAGAGCTTATTCCTACACGCAGTCCCCTGCTTCAGAACCCACGCCCCAAGCTGCCAACAAATCATCAGACTGGGAGGAAGACGCTTCAGATTGGTTTGACGACAATTCAAGCTGGGAAGACGAACCAAAAGACCGCAAACGCACCTCCGCTTCTCCGTCCCCTGACTCTGAGACTCGCTCATCCTACTCTTACAGCTACCGCGACCCTAAAGCGACTCGCCCTGCTGCGCCTGACTCTGTGGTGGATGCTGACTACCGGGTGATCATTCCGCCAAACCGCAATCTCGACCAAAATGAGGACGATGAGGGATGAAAGAATTGCTTCTATCGCTTGAGAAATGCTAATTCTTCCACTGTGTTCTTGACCGTATTTTTGACAGTTAGCTAAATCTTTTGAGTTCGCTAAACTAACTATCTACCGGGACTTCGATCGCAGCCACATTCTCTCCAGGCTCTCGATCGTGTTGTGATAAGTGTCCGCTTTGTAAGCAAGATGCTGCGTGTAGAGCAGGTCAGTCAAAACGGGGGTGACAACCATGTTGATCGCAGTGGCTCCCATTCATTTATGCAGCAAGTCTTCTATCGAAATTCGTCTGGTCAAAAGCAGCGATCGCTCAATCCTCCAAAAACGCTAGGCTGGTGTAGAACCCTTATTCAATCAACGGACAACTCTTTTGTTAAAAGGCGTAAATCTCTATCTCATCGGCATGATGGGGGTTGGCAAAACCACGATCGGACGCTTGCTGGCAGACCAACTTGATTACCAATTTTTTGATGTTGATGCCGTCATTGAGCAGGCCAGCGGGCAGTCAATTTCTCAAATCTTTGCAGAGTCGGGTGAAGCAGCGTTTCGACAGCTAGAAACTAACGTTTTGGCAGAATTAGCTCCTTACACTCGACTTGCGATCGCGACGGGCGGCGGTATTGTCCTCAAACCCGAAAACTGGGGATATCTGCGGCATGGAGTCATCGTTTGGCTAGACTTGCCCCTGGATGAGCTTTACAATCGCTTGCAGCACGATCGCAGCCGTCCCCTGCTACAGTCTTCAGAAACGCTCAAAGCGAGACTCAACACGCTGACAGCCCAGCGTCAATCCCTATACGCTCAGGCAGATGTGAAAATTACAGCACAAGCTAACGAGTCTCCGACTGAGGTGTCTAGCCGAGTTATGGAAGCGATCGCTCAAGCCTGTCAGCAGAAGATCGCCGCCACTCAGGAGATCGATCGACTCAATCGAGAGGCTCCTTATAAAATTCAGAATCAGATTCAAAACAACTAGCTTCAAAACAGTTAGGGCAGAAATGAGAGAATCAGACGGGAAAATAACTCCCCAATGATTCTCTTATCTCCACCCTCTCATACGTTGCAGAGTTCAAGATTGGACGAATAGCCTTTTCTCAATCGTTGTCCAACGCTGAAGGAATGCCCAAAATGGGGCAGGGAAAGTCCTGACCTAACTGCTGTACCAGCGAATGAGCAGTCGTTTCACAACCCAAAATCAAGAGTGAAGCGGACTCTTCCTGAACCACAGACCTTAACTCTTCGGCTACGGTGCCAAATCGCAGATGCGTCTTTAGTGACCCTCGCCACTCATCCGCTAGACAGCGCGCTTGCCAGAGAATGCGATCGGCTTGCTCAAATACGTCCGACATCCCGATTGGTTGGATGAAATCACTGAGTTCGGGTAGCTCGACTACTGCTGTCTGATGACCCTGACGATCGGCTTTGCGAGGATATGGGCGCTCTCTCAGATCTACCCGATTTTCAACCTCTCGAATGCTTTCTGTAGGGCAATAGACCGGGATCTTAGTCGTTTTGTTTTCGACGACATACACAACCTGTACAGTGACTTGTTTGCCAGTGGCGAGCCGGGTCTGATGGGCAATCCACAGCGTCAAGTCTAGAGCCGTTTGACTACAAGGAGAACCCGAATAGCCAACCGCCAAATTGATTTCTTGCTTAGAATTTGGGGTCAGAGAATGCGCTTTGGGCAAAAGCACCATTTGATTCACTAGATCAGAACGACCCAGCGTGCTTTGAAGCCGCACCAACATGGACAAAATATTCACAGTAAAACCTCTCAGGATTAGGATAGGCGAGAGGTGGGTCAGGGCTAAACTCAACACTCAGAACAAATCCGAGCTTGAGATACCAGGAGACCTCAATGACAGTTGCTGACAGTAGCAAGTCTTGGGCGCTCCTCCCATTGCCGACGGAGTTAGCTGACGGGCTAAGACTGGAAGGTGTCTCTCTTAATCTGGGTAAGATTCGCCCCAAAAGGTTGGTTCCTCCGCTTCAAATTCGCAACTCAGAACATTTACTGAGCCAAAATTTAGATTAGGCTACCCACTCAAATAATGGTTTGACGGCACATGAAGGAGAATCCAACTTAGAGTTATGGAATCCTTCATTGATCAATCTAGTGCAGCTTTATGGTAAAAGGCTGCTACTTTTAAGACAAAAATCGTTTCTGCTTGAGTTTATTTAACCGCAAACTCTAACAGTATAACAGCGCAAATTACAGGTCTGCCTGTCCTATGAAAAGATATGTTTTGTTAGTGTCTGTTATCTAGACTACAAATACAACTATTTCATAAAGATTTTAGATTAATATCTGTCTAAAGACTCAGCTTAAAAGGAAGTTTAATCAGATGTTTTGAGCAGCCTCTGGGGTAGTGGAGATTCTTGGGAGACTGCTTTCTGGCTAGAGAATCTCTTAATTAACAAAGTTGAGAATTTGTGACGTTTGTTTCGACGTTTGTTTCTAACAAATTTTTGTATAGACGATTGGTTCTAGTAGCTCTTTTGAATTTGCCAAGCAGCTCTAAATAAGCAAAGGGTAAAACGATCGGCCAAAGTAGCGTCGCGATCGTCAACACAATTAAAGACATCTGTTTTTCTTCTTTTGACATATCAGCGTCTTGTCGGAAAAAACCCAGCCAGCCGATAAACAAAATGGGCATCATACCAAGGTAAAAAACACCCAGGAAGAACAACAGTGTCTGCATTGTGGATAACCCTCATGAATGATGTTTTAGGAACTGATAGGGCTTCAATCGCTTGTTAATGGACGAGAAATGGTATCCGAAGCGCCTTCTATACAAATACAGGGAAGCTCTGCTGATTCCATGAGCGTGAATACGTAAGCTGTTTTCAAGATGAGAGGTATTAAAAAATAAACTACCTCAAATCTACGGACAAGGGTTTCGTATGAGTCGCTACCTGATACGTTTAGTAGAAAGTTTACTTGAATTTGCTCCTTGCTGGACTGATCTGAGCCAACCAAAAATTCTCTTTTCCTAGAAGTGATGTCACTCAAAGTTTACGGTTTTAGGAGTCTATTGTGCCTTGAGTGAATGCTACTGACTCCATGATCTCCCTTTGGTTGTAGCAAAAAAACACGGTGCCATGTCTCTTACTTATGAGGGATCGTTTGCGGCGATACTGATGCATCTAGGCAATCGGTCATAGGTTATTAGTCATGAAATGCTCACTTTTTGAACTAACTTTTAGGCTCTAAACAGCAGGTAAACTCCAGTCAACGCGATCGCCACCCCCAAAACTGCTCTCAAACTAACTCTTTCACCCATGTAAACGGCAATCGGCAAAATAAATAAAGGACTTGTATTGGTGAGCGCCTGAGCAACCCCAGTAGCGGCATACTTTAAAGCGGTCTGCTGAAGCCAGATACCCAGGTAGGTGCTGACAAAGGCGGTTCCGACTACTACCTTGAGCAATCGATGAGACTGGAGTGGTTTGATTAGACTACGAGACTGCCCCTGCAAAACGACCCAGAGAAGCAGGACAATCGTGCATCCCAATAATCGGATCAGGGTACTCCAGAGAGGGTCTACATTAGTTCCTGACAGGGCGGCCCGTGATAAGACGGCTCCTCCAGATTGTCCCAGGGCTGCCAAAACGCCAAAGATTAGACCTCGTAGGGGACGAAAGTGAGTTTCAGCTTCAGATGGGGGAACCCGTTCGAGGACGACCCATATCACTCCGGTGAGGGTCAGTCCGATTCCTAACCAGGCTGAGAGCGGCAGACTTTCTTGCAGAAATATCAGGGCTAATAGGGCTGACAAAGAGGGGGAGAGGGTTTCCAAGACCAGCGTTCGTCTGGCTCCGATGCAGTTGAGGGTGTTGAAGTAAGCGGTGTCTCCAAAGGCGATGCCCAAAATGCCGCTGAGGAGGAGCAAAATCCAGCTTGTGGGGCTGATATCGGGAATGGGTTGTCCTTGTAAAACCAGCGTAATCAGCAGGAAGACGATCGCAATCCACCCTTTAGTGAGATTTAAAATCAAGGGCGACACCTGCCGTCCGACACCTGTATAGATGATGGAAGCGATCGCCCAAATCAAAGCGGCCGTCAGCGCAGCAAATTCTCCTCTAAATTGGAGCAAACCAGCGGGAAGTAAGGACATAGCAGACAGAAGGTGAGGGCGGCAAATCTAAAACTCAGAACTCAAACCTTTTTCAAGAGGTCTGCTGTTTGGTGAGGCTCGACGATCGTATTGGCGCAGAGAATTCCAGAGGCGGCGACAGCGGGCACTCCAATTCCGGGAAGCGTGCTGTCTCCGACGCGGTAAAGTCCAGAAATGGGCGTATGGCAACTGGGAAACCTGCCTTGACCAACGGCGATCGCGGCTCCATACGTCCCCTGATGACGGCGCAAGTAATGGGCGTGAGTGAGGGGAGTGCCGATTAGCTCCAGGACAATGCGCGATCGCAGGTCAGGAATAATCCGTTCTAACGCACGAAACAGGGAGTGCGATCGCGATCTTTTCCTCTCTTCATAGGTGTCGTCTCGGTGCCATCCCTCAAACGGTTCTAGCGTGTAGGCGTGGAGGGCGTGGTGTCCAGGGGGTGCCAGATTTGCATCCCAGACTGAGGGAATCGAAATCATGCAGGTGTTTCCTGGCGTAGTGATGTCTTGAGCCGCATCGTGAACGACGACGTGGTGCCCGGTCAGATTTTCTAAGCCGTCCGATCGGATGCCCAGATGCAGATGCATAAAGCTATCGACTGTGGGCGTGTCTAGCGAAGTCTGACGGTAAGCCGCAGGCAGATCAGTCGGTTTGAGTAACTTGGTGTAGGTGTCCCAAACTGTGGCGTTAGAGAGCACGATCGGAGCTGTCAAAATTTCCCTTTTTGTCTCTCCTTTTCTCAGCCCTTTTCTGAGCTGTACGCCTTGCACTTTGCCAGACTCAACCAAAATCTGCTCAACGTGAGTGCCCAACCGAAGCGTGCCGCCCCACTTTTCTAATCCTCTGATCAGCGCTTGAATAATCGCTCCACTGCCGCCGATTGGGTAGTCGATCACCGATCGCGTGCGCTCTCCAAACATAAAGGCGACTTCGGGGGCGATCGTGCCGTGAGCTTTCAACCCTGACAGCAAAAAGCACTCCAAGTCAATCAACCGCCGTACCCAGGGGTCGGTTACCGTCTCATCCATTAGTGCGCCCACTGACCCTTGAATCACGCCTATCTGAGGCAGCAGTTTCAATAAAGTGGGCAGATAGCGACTTAGCAAGACTGGAATCAGCTTCAAATCGGCTCTCAGGGCCAGCGTGGGAATTTCTCGTAAGCTGTCGTAAAGTTTGAGAAAGCGCTGTTCGAGTTGGGCCAGTTGGTTTGCCCCTTGAGGCGTAATTTGGGCAAGCAATTGCCGATAGCGGTCTGAGTTACCGTATACCGGAAAAGTGCCTTCGGGAAAATGATAGTGACCAAACGGATCGTACGCGATCGCTGCCACCGACTCGCCCAATACGTCCAACACTTGTCGCAATGGATTGACTGAATTGGGGTCAGCCAATCCGCAATAAAACGACGGGCCAGAATCGAAGTGAAACCCCTGCCGCACAAAGCTGTGAGCCGCCCCACCCGGAATATTGTGGCTTTCACAGACAATTACTCGTTTGCCATATCGAGCCAGCAGGGCCCCCGCGACCAGTCCGCCGATTCCACTGCCGATGACGAGCGCGTCTGCGTTGGTTTGACTTTGCATCGTAGATGTTTAGGTAAATGTTTAGATCGGGCCGGTTTGAAGTCTGGGCGGCTAGAGTAAAACGTATTGCAATTCTCACTTAAGGAACTTTGCGACGATTGCGCTTTCCCCTAATTTAAGTAGTGATGAAGTGCGATCGAGCAGTTACGCAATTACAAGGAGCTTAATGCATGGTACAGGCACAACAAGGCGATACGGTCAAAGTCCACTACACAGGTAAGCTGGACGACGGAACGGTTTTTGACTCCTCGGCAAGTGGCGATCCTTTAGAATTTACGATCGGGTCGGGCAATATCATTCCAGGTTTTGAGAAAGCCGTTGTGGGCATGAGTCCTGGTGATTCTAAAACAGAAGTGATTCCGGTAGATGAGGCCTATGGTCATCATCGAGAAGAAATGGTGCTAGTGGTCGATCGCACCCAGATGCCCTCTGATTTAGAACCCGAAGTTGGTCAACAGCTACAAATTCAACAGCCTTCAGGTCAGACAATTCCCGTGGTGATCACTGACATCTCTGAGGCTGAAGTGACGCTCGACGCAAATCATCCTTTAGCGGGCGAAGATCTGACGTTTGACATTCAATTGGTCGAAATTGGCTAAATTCTGAGTTTTTGGCGACGAGATTGGCTTTGTGATCCGGGCGATCGGTCTGGAGGCAGAGCCAATTTTTGTGAAAATCAATGGAATTGCTCAGTCCGTTCGTAACTACGGAAAAAATTATCGTATAACTTTCTTAAATTTCCGTAATGTATTGTTGGGGAACTGAAGTCGATTGTCGCCAAATGCCTGATTTGCCTCTCACGGCAGATCCAGATTGAGAAGATTATTGTATTCTTGGATAATCTTGCTCATCCTCCATACGCCATGTCAGACAAGGTTTTCAGAGTTTCTGACTCAAGATCTGCGCGGTTTGTATCTCCTCATGAAGTTTGACAAGACTACTTGTGCATGGTTTCTATCTATATGGACTCGTTAAAACTTAAAAAATTATGAGGAAGGGACTTCTGCACAAGCCCATCGTTGTTTTTGGTTCCGTTATTGACAAAGTGATCTTCACGCATGTGGTGGTGATCGGCTTACCCACTCTGATTTACTACTTCATCTTGAAGAGCGGATGGAATCTCCTTGCCTTGCATGTGTGCATCCCCATCCTCTATTTTTTGACCTCGATCGTGGTGATTGGGGAGTCGGTTTCAACGGCGATCGCCTACTCAACTCCACGCAAACAAAAACCTCGGCTCGGAACGCTGCAACGCTGGCTGAGAATGCCTCGCACCTATGCTACTCATCGACATTTGCCGTCTGAGCCAAAACGCCCGCTGCCCAAGTGTTCTCTCGTCGTCGTGGCATATCTGCCCAATGAGCAGCACATCATTGTCAAGACGCTGAAGTACATCCTAAACAATGTGCACCGCCCCGAAGCTGGGCTAGAAGTGATTTTGGCGTACAACAGTCCGGTTCGGCTGCCCGTCGAAGATGAGCTAGAACGCCTCGCCGAACAGTATCCAGAATTGCGCCTGCTGTATGTCGAAGAAAGTCACTCAAAAGCCGAAAACCTGAATGCTGCGCTGAGAATTGTCACGGGCGAGGTGACGGGAATTTTGGATGCTGACCATCGCCCGATCGCTGATTGCTTCAAACGTGCGTGGAGTTGGCTGGCGAGTAATCGCTACGCAGTGGTTCAGGGTCGCAATGTAATTCGCAACAACAATAGCAATTTTTTGACGCGGATGATCGCTGTTGAGTTTGAGTGCATGTATGGGGTGAGCCATCCTGCCAAGTCGCTGCTGGCTGATACGGGCATGTTTTGTGGCTCAAATGGCTATTGGCGGACGGCTGTCCTCAAGCGGATTCGGTTTGCTCCTAGCATGATGACGGAGGATATTGACGCGACCCTGCGTACCCTGCTGAGAGGACACAATATTGTCCATGAACCCAGCATTATCACCACAGAATTGGCTCCGATCGACGTGCGATCGTTCTGGTTTCAGCGCAAACGGTGGGCCCAAGGCTGGCTCGAAGTGACGCTCAAGCATCAAGTGCCGCTGCTGCATTCTCACAAGTTAGACGGCTGGCAAAAGCTTTATTGGACGCTGCTTTTGATTTATAGCGCTGGGTTTCACTTTGTCGCGCTGCAAATTTTTCCGATGTTGTTTAGTTTGAGTTTGAGTCAGACGGAGCCACCGATCATTCCTCAAGAATATGTGTGGGCAACCACTGCTCTGACGCTGATGAGCGGGCCGATTCAAACTTTGGTGGCGTGGCGAGTCAGAAATAAGATGGTGAAACATCCGATTCGGGATTTTGTGGTCTATTGCTTGTTTATCCCGTTCTATTGTGTGTTTAAGAATGTGATTGCGATTATTGCCATCTACGATCACATTTTGGGTAATACGGAGTGGGTTGTCACCAAGCGTGGATTTCGCGAATCCGTTGCGGCTACACCTTCTAGACGAGAAGTATTGCGTAAAGCGAGCTAGCCAAAATCGTTCCTTTCTCAGTTCAGAGGTTCCTCACACGCTTCTTTGAACTTGATCAGAGATTAAAAGTTGTTTGAAATGCCACATTTTGAATCGTCGTGAGCGGCACCTGATAAAAATATTGACGATAAAACTGTTCTTCTCGAATCTCAGCTAGAAACTGTTCGGTGACTCTGGCGATCGCTTCTGATGACTGCGATTCTCTGGCTGCATTCCAGGTGATCTGAAAGCGGTCTGAATAAGTGACGCTAAAGCCCAAATATTCCAGTGCTTTGAAGCCACTTTTGAGGGGACGATCGCTGATTCCTAACCGTTCGGTCAACTGCTGGCGCGTGGCAGTTTCTCCAGTGCGGCTCAAATATTTGGCGATGCCGACCAGTTGGGCCCAAATCTCGTGGGGAGGCGTGAGTGTGGGCGTAGGATACGCGATCGCCAGGTGACTTTTTGCGTTGAGGGCGCGACGAAACCAGGCTTGTAGCTCGCTCCAACTGGTGGGGCAGCTTTGCACTTTGAGCAGCTTTTCGGGGGTATTGGAGGGCATCTCAGTGCGCCAGTCAAGAATCCAATCCACTTGTGGCGAAGCTGTCTGAACGGAGGTTTCACAGGGACGAACGGCCACCAGGCGCACTTCATACTGTTTGCGAAAGGTATTGTTTTCGAGTTCGACGATCGCATCACAGCGACCTTGAGGAATTTCGTGGCTGTAGTGTCCCCACCAGAGACCGGGAAAGCCCGTTGTGACCGTTTCGTCCAGGATTTTGAACTCGGTTTGAATATAGCGGACTTCTTGCCCCTTCCAGTCGCGACTGTTGCGATGTTTGCCCACTTCAAACCAGCAATTTTGGATTAGCAGTTTGGGAATCGGATTGCCCATGCCGCAAGGTTCGATTAGTTTGAGTTCTTGAAATAGCTCAAATCCCAATTCTTGAACGGTGACCTGTAGATCGGCTTTGAGGGAAGGCGTAGCAGGAAGAAGCTGTTGGCGCGATCGCTGGTTGATCGCCTCGACAAAGAGCGGTAGATTTTCGACAGGTAAACTCAGCCCTGCTGCAAACGGATGTCCGCCAAAGCGATGAAGCAGATGCGCCTGATCTTTGACCAGTTGGTATAAATCAATTTGATTGGCAGAGCGGGCAGACCCACGAGCCAGCGATCGATCTGAAGAATGATTCGCTGCCTCGGTGCTGAGAAGAATGGTAGGTCGCCCGTATTCTTGAGCAATTTGACCTGCGACGAGTCCCAATACGCCCAGATTCCACTGGTCATCCCAGAGAACGATTACGCCTGTGGTGGAGAGATCTAGCTGGGCAAGTTTGGCGGTCACCTGTTGAGCGACATCTTTTTGTAAAGCTTTGCGGCGAGCGTTGGCCAATTCGGTCTCGTCGGCTAATTTTTGACAGCGCTGAGGGTCTTGACTCGTCAGCAACTCTACACAAAAGTGAGCATCTCCCTGAATGCGGCTGACAGCGTTGATGCGCGGGCCGAGACCAAAGGAAATATCGGTGGCTCGATCGCCGCTCCGATGACACCGTTCTAACAATCTCGTGATGCCGGGGCGGGTCTGTTCAGAGGGCTTGCGTTTGCTGTGAGTCTGGAGTTGTTGGATGCCTTTTTGGGCGAGATAGCGACAGTCGCCTTTGAGTTCTACCAGGTCGGCAATGAGTCCGATCGCCACCAGATCCAACAGCGTTTCTAACGGTTTTTTGGGCACCTCTGGCATCGTTTGGTAGAGCGCCTCAACCAGTTTGTAGGCGACGGCAACGCCTGAAAGTTTGGCTAACGGATGGTCAGCAGGAAAATAGCGCGAGTTGAGAATGGCGACAACAGGCGGACGATCTTTGGGCAGGGTGTGGTGGTCGGTGACGATTACGTCGATTTCTAGACTTTGAGCGTAGGTCAATTCATCCAGGTTAGTGCTGCCTGTGTCGCAGGTGACAATTAGCTGACAGCCTTTTGCTTTGAGCGCGTCAATGCCCGAATTGGACAAGCCGTGAGACTCGGTGAGCCGATTGGGAATGAAGTAAAAAAGCTGCTGATTTTGGGTAAAAAATTCTCCCAACCCATCCCACAAAACCGCCGTTGAAGTCACGCCATCGGCATCAAAATCTCCCCAGATGGCGATCGTTTCCTGAGATTCGTAAGCCGCTTTGAGCCGTTGAACCGCCGATCGCATCTCCTGCCCAAATTCAAAGGCGCTCGTTGGTTTGTAAAGATCAGCATTCAAATAGCCCGCCAATTTCTCAGGGTCGCGAATGCCCCGTTGCCAAAGTAGTTGAGCCACATACCGACCTTTCACGCCGTGAAACTCAAGCGTTTGAATGAATTCTGCTGGTGGCAACTCTGATTGAATAGCCCAAGCGATCGCTGACATGAATAATTCCTCAGATTTTGGGATGCCTCAAATTTTGGATCTCAAATTTTGGATCTCAAGTTTTGGATCTCAAATTTTGGATCTCATGTTTTGGGGTTTGGGCGACGGGGACGCTTCCAGACGGCTCGTTCTGCTTTTTCTCGCTCGTAGGCGATCAGTCTGCCGTAGTATTCATGCTCACTGAGATTTAGCGATAAGAAAACGTGTCGCCGCATATTGCCAAAACCCTTGCGATCGAAGAACTTAACGGCGGGAAGATTTTCGGGATCGGTATCCACCATCATAAATCTTGCCCCATCATCGATCATGCGTTCTACCAGCTTATCGACCAGTTTGTCCGCTACCCCGCGCCGCTGAAAGTCGGGAGACACGCCTAGCCAAATGATGTAGCCATAAACCAGCGAGGCTTTGTTGATCACGGTTCCGAGAATGAATCCGGCGACGCGATCGTCCACTGCGGCCACCAAGCAATATTCGGGATCGGTGTTGTAGAGTCCGATCACTTCCCACTCATCCCAGGTGCGATAAATGTAGGGGTACAGATCGCTGGTAAAAAGCCTTTCGCCCAAATGATAAACGGCAGCCAGATCATCAATCTCCATATCCCGAACTTCGATCGAAGTTGAGATGACTTCGCTGCTAAAAGATTCCGTCATAAAAATAATTCCTACGCCCTATCTTGATTACAACGGAATTTCTTGAATCTCTGCAAAGTTAGGCAAGCGTACAGTCGATTCCTCGCCATCTCCTCGTTGACAGCGCGTTGCAAAACTACAGTCTGCACACTGCTTTGAGCCTTCTGCCACTTGCGGAAAAGACTCGCCTTGCTCGTAGCGATCGATCCATTCGCTCAATCGTTGGAGTAGCTGGGTTAGATCTCGCTGAGTTTGCTGATGAGTCGTTGAACTGTAGGAAAACTTGAGGCTTTGCGGGTCAGCGTCTTCTCCAGACTTCGATTGAAAAAACCAGTAAGTCATCGAAATCTGCCCAGGATCGTAGTGGCTCGTCTCCGCCAACACGAACGGATAGAGGCGAGTTTGCCAATTTTCTGCCAGTTGTCTTGACTTCAACGGTTTTGGGTAGGTCTTCCAGTCGAGAATTTGGGCCTGAGAGTCGCTCATCACCAACAAGTCATACACCACCGTCAGCAAATGCCCTTCTACCTCCAGAGTGCGCTGATGCTCACTTTGACGAAAGGTGGGTGCCTCTAGCTCCAAAATCCTGGGAGCCGCTCCCACAAATGCCGTAAACCACTGATTTAACTGCTCGTCTTCGCGAATAAACGGTTCCACCGGAAGCCCCATCTCCCACTGCTGCATCAACGAGTGAAAGCGGCTCCCCAACATCAAGCGCGCCTGCTGATCGGGTGTGGTGGGCGCTCCCAACTGTTCTAAATAAGTGTGCTGAAACTTACGCGGACAGGTTTCGAGGAGGTTTAACTGTCCTTGGGAAAGACGCATGGGAACAGGGATGAGGGATGAAAGGGAAATGGCACGATCGCTAACCCCATTCTAAGTTTTTCGTTACACCTCACACCTCACTTCTCTCCCATCACCCTTTTGTCAATACAAACACGCTGCCCTCGTTGCCGCGTCCGATGCGGAGATCTTCGTCCAGGTAGGTGATATCTAGCCAACCTTGCTGATCGCGGTTTTCGACGCTGAAATCGATCGCCGCCAGTTTTTGTCCTGATTCAAGCTGCTCGATAAAGCGATCGGGGGTTTGATAGCCGATAAGTCGCTGAAGTCCAATCACTGATCGCTCAAATTTCACATCTACCCGTCGCTCAGAGACAGGTTTGAATCGGGCCCCAATGCTGACGATCGTCTCGACAAAGGGCAATCCAATCAGTTCGGCAATGTTGTAGAGCTTGGCTTCGGGGGCGCGAATGCTTTGGTAAACCTGCCCCAATTTGAGAAAAGGCACCTGATCGATGCTCAAAATCCCCCGACTGGTGGTGTAGATCAACCGCCAATCACCATCTAATAGATCCAAGGCTTCGATCGGACGCGGCGTAGGGTTGCGATCTTCGAGTTGAGCGATCGCCGCCAAAATCGCCTGCTTTTGAGAATCGGTTGCCAGCAGGCCTCGATTTTTGCCTGCGATCGTTTCTAATAGTGCTGCCTTCCCGATCATTCGCGTTCAACCCCGTAAACAGATGATAGGATAGCCGACTGATTACCCAATCGTAATTCTGCGGTCGGGATCAGAGGACGATTATTACAAATTTTCTTAAATGCAGCGATCGCTTTTCATAGCCAATTTCTAACCTGGAAAAAGCAACCTTGACATCTGCCAAAAAATGTGAGAATTCCCTGTTCCAATTTCCTTCCTGGATGGTAGACTCTGGTTGTTTCACTGCGTATAAGATTTAAGTAAAGCAACGTTAATTTTTGTTGTGTCTATGACTTACAACCCCTCATTACGTGAAGAACCGCGTGGGCAACGGGCCGCTGTGATTCCAGTCCAGCAAGAGTCCTCGATTCTAGATTGGCTAGAAAATACGGGCCGCCTGTTGGCTCGTGAGCCAGTGGATGCTGAATATCCAGGTAGCGAAGAAGAAATCACGGAGTTCATTTCAGAGGATGACAACTCCTTTGATCTCGACGACGACGATGATTTAGATCTCGAAGATTAGGTTGATCGGTTTATGGTTAGCCAAACTTAACCAAGTCTTGACCATAGACCTTTCCGAGTTGACCTAAAGTTCAAGGTATTGGACGATTTTCCCGAAAAAAGTCCTTTGGTTGGTGTGGTGTACTTGTGGAGTGAAGTGAGATTCTTGTGGACGCAAAGTTATTTACAAATCGGTCATTCAGCCTTTCCGGAACGCGCTTATTTTTGTGCGTGACGATCGGGCTTTCGGTAGCGGCGCTGGGGTTAGACTGGCTAGCTGGACGATCGCTCGACCAAGGAGCCTCGCTAACTTTATCCTTGTGGATTTCTGCTCTGGCGACGGCTGGTGTGGGGTTCTGGGCAGTTCCGCTACTGCGGGTGCTCAAAGCAGGACAGGTGATTCGAGAAGATGGGCCGCAGTCCCACTTAAAGAAGGCAGGGACTCCGACGATGGGAGGCGCGTTCTTTGTTCCGGTGGCAGTGGGAATCGCGATCGTGCTTTCCAACTTTTCGCCGAATGTAATGGCCGTTTCTGCGCTAACCATGGCCTATGCGGCGATCGGCTTTTTGGATGATTGGCAGATTATTCACTACAAGTCCAACAAGGGCATTTCGCCTCGCTTAAAGATGGGGCTACAAATTGGCTTCGCGATCGCGTTCTGCGTCTGGATGTACGCCACACAGCCCGTTAGCATCACGACTCTGGCGCTTCCCTTTGGATTAATGTTGCCGTTGGGCGGCTTGTTTTGGCTGCTGGCTTCCTTTGTGCTGGTCGCTGAGAGCAATGCAACCAACTTAACGGATGGTATGGATGGTTTGGCTGGGGGAACGGTGGCGATCGCGCTACTGGGTCTCGGTGCCCTGGTGGGTCAGACTTCACCCGACTTGATGGTTTTCTGCGCTTGTTTGAGTGGCGGCTGTATAGGATTTTTGGTTCACAATCGCAATCCGGCCCGCGTTTTTATGGGCGATACAGGATCGCTGGCGCTGGGCGGTGCATTGGCGGCCGTTGCCCTGATTAGCAATTCGCTGTTTGCTCTACTGATTTTGAGCGGATTGTTTGTGATCGAAACGCTGTCTGTGATCGCCCAAGTTAGCTACTACAAAGCAACCAAGGACTCAAACGGCATTGGCAAGCGTCTCTTTAAAATGTCACCTTTCCACAATCATCTAGAGTTGACGGGCTGGACAGAGACTCAAGTGGTCGGCTGGTTTTATGCGATCGCCACCCTCCTGGCAATTCTCACCTTCACAATTCGCTAACTAACTCGCTAACTAAATGGTTTTACGTTTCGATTCACTAATTTTGAAACTGAGTCGCTTATGTAAGCAAAGTCTAGTATCATAGTGAATCGACACCTTGGAGAGATGGCTGAGTGGTCGAAAGCGGCAGATTGCTAATCTGTTGATGGTTTTAGGACTATCCGAGGGTTCGAATCCCTCTCTCTCCGTCCCAAATCGACCACTTGTAATGGGTCATGAATGTTTTAAATATTCGTGGCCCATTCTTGTTTTTGAGCCAAATCGACAAACGTGTGTATTTTCTGAGGCAATTGGTTTAAGATGAGGCTCATTTCTAAGCGGTTGTGGCTTTTAGCAACTGCATACGAGACATTGAGGGGTTTACATTCGATGAGTCACTTGTCTTCACATCCTAAGCCGAAGTCGGCAGTCTCTCCGAGATACCCGCGAGGGGTCGTTCTTGCTGCCCTAACCCTAGCCGTCGGGTTTCTCACCGCAGCCTGTCAAGAAGCCGCTCCTCCACCCAATGCGGACTCTCCGGGCACAACGACCGCTCCAGCCGCCGCTCCCACGACAGAAGCAAAGGGGCTGAAGATTGGGTCGCTCTTACCTGCAACGGGGGATTTGGGGTCGATCGGGCAGCAAATGATTGCTACAGTTCCGCTTTTAGTCGAGACGGTCAATCAGTGCGGTGGCGTAAATGGTGAACCTGTCACCCTCGTTTCGGTCGATGACCAGACCGATCCCTCAGCGGGGACAGAAGGCATGACTCGGCTAGCCGAAGCTGAAAAAGTGGCGGGAGTCGTCGGATCGTTTGCCAGTAGCGTTTCGACAGCAGCGTTGCCCGTAGCCGTTCGCAATAAAGTTGTGTTGATTTCCCCTGGCAGCACCAGTCCCGTTTTTACTCAACAGGCGAAGGAAGGCAAGTTTCAGGGCTATTGGGCGCGGACGGCTCCTCCGGACACCTATCAGGCTCAAGCGCTGGCGAAATTAGCCCAAGAGCGCGGCTTTAAAACGGCAGGTACGATCGTCATCAACAACGACTACGGGGTGGGCTTTGAAAAAGAATTTGTAAAAGCCTTTGAGAAATTAGGCGGCACGATCACGAACGCTTCTAAGCCGACTCGCTACGATCCCAAAGCAACGACGTTTCAAACTGAGGCGGCGGCAGCCTTTGCAGGTAAGCCTGATGCGGTGGCGGCTGTGCTTTATGCGGATACGGGCAGTCTGTTGGTCAAGTCTGCGTTTGAGCAAGGGGTGAGCAAAGGAACTCAACTGCTGCTAACGGATGGCGTTTATTCACCCGATTTTGTCTCCAAGGTGGGCAAAACTCAAGATGGCAAATCGATCTTGTCCGGGGCGATCGGTACCGTTCCGGGTGCCAATGGCAAAGCGCTAGATGCCTTCACAAAACTTTGGGCTGAGAAACAAAAGCGTCCCCTCGCTCCCTATGCGGCCCATTCCTGGGATGCCGCCGCAATTCTAGTATTAGCGGCCCAATCCGCCAAAGCCAATACAGGAGAAGCCATCAAAGACAAACTGCGCGAAGTGACCAATGCTCCTGGGACAGAAGTCACAGATGTTTGTAAAGGGCTAGAACTTCTCAAAAAAGGCGAGAAGATCAACTACCAGGGCGCAAGCGGCAACGTCGATATTGACGAAAGTGGAGATGTCATCGGCAACTACGATGTTTGGACAGTCAAAGATGATGGCTCTCTAGCCGTGATTGGCAAGGTTAGCCCTCAGTAGACCGGAGTAGCTAGTAAATTTCTGAACGGTCAGTCTTTAGAACTCTCCCGATTGGGGTGCGATCAGGTCATTAAGCCAGCCGTCAATTTGAGCCAACAGGCGATGAGAGGCGGCTGAATTGATCGCATCTGTATCGCTAAATCGCTCCAATGCCCGGTTGTAATCTGCGCTCGCATAGTTCCAGTCTCCTGACAGATGGTGCGCTCGCCCTCGTGCCCCAAAAATGTGGGCTTCTAAAACGCTGGTGGAACCGTTGGACAACAATTGGGTGATTTGCAGGGCGTGATCAAAGTTCTCGATCGCTTGAGCAAATTCTTCTAGCTCTCGAAACGTAATTCCCTGATTGATCCAGGCGCGAATGTTGGTGGGGTCGAGGTCGATCGCCATTTCATAATCTGCGAGAGCCTCCGTCAGACAGCCTTGAGCTGCATAGTAGTTGGCGCGATTATTGTAGGCGCTGGCCAACTTGGGGTTGAGATGAATGGCGTAGTTGTAGTCATCCAACGCTGCGCCAAACTGACCCGATTGAAAATGAACCAATCCTCGGTTGTTGAAGTCTACAGAGCTGGAGGGGTTCCGTTCGAGGAGAAGGTTGAGTCCCTCGATCGCGTCCCTGTAGTTTCCTTTGCGAGCTTCACAGAGGGATTGTTGTCTCAGCAACCGATCCTGCTCACTCGGCTCTAGCCAGGTGGTGCGACGGGTGCTTTCTAGAGGTCTGCGACGCTGGCGAAGCGGATTTGTAGTGGAGCTACGGCGAGTAACGTGCGTTCTTCCACTCTTGAGATAAGTCGGACGTAAAGATCTGGAGTTGTCTTGACTGAGAGAAGTACGAGCGTTCATGCAATCCTCACTAGGCTTCTGGATTAACCTTATCGACTTGACGACTAAATTTTTTCTGCCTACGTGTCACAACCTGATACGTCTACGGTTAGATTTTAGATCTGTGAGGTGACAGCCGTGTTGCGTTGTGGTTTCGACAACAAGTTCTACAATGCCAATTCAGGTTATTTCTGACGAAACAGGAATTGACACACG
Source organism: Phormidesmis sp. 146-33 (assembly GCF_052939515.1). Lineage (NCBI taxonomy): Bacteria > Bacillati > Cyanobacteriota > Cyanophyceae > Leptolyngbyales > Leptolyngbyaceae > Phormidesmis > Phormidesmis sp. 146-33. Next base: position 36,795 of record NZ_JBJPHU010000011.1, on the reverse strand, counting down.
GGTTCACACTTCTGGGTTAAACGATTGGGTAACAGAAAGGATAGAAATTTACGCGAACTTTGCATAACCTTAATATTCCCGCAAAATTAATTCACTAACGGCGGCTCACCTGTGTTGCGAGTCATAAAGCCTGGGGCAGACTGATCGCTCAACTTGATAAAATGCGGCAATCAAGCGATCGCACCAGTGTTGAACTGGGCTAAACAAGCTGTTTATGACGACCACATTTTCCTACCCCAACACGTCCGATTTGACCGCAGATGACTATCTAGTGCTGGGTTTGGCAACCTGCTATATCAAAGATGATGGTGAAGTGCATGAGGTGAAGGTGATTGAGCCGATTCCGTCTGCGGCACTCGAAGCGATCGTCAAAGGGATTCCGACTTCTTACTCCAGAGCGATCGCGACGACGATCGGCACCGTTTTGAGTGATGAAACGCCTCAACTCCCGGATGGTTTTCCGGCTGACGCTCAATTTTGTGATGATTTCAGCTTTCGGGCGACAGCGGCGGCTCGGACGTTTAAAGCACGATCGCAGGCGCAGTCTCACATCGCGATCGGAACAACCCGCACCGACTTTAACCACTCTACCGAACGCAAACGGGTGCTCAATTCTCAGCGTATCGTCAGCACCGAAGACAACGTAAAACAGCACGAACACACTCATAAGGTGCTGTAGGCTTGGATTTGGGCATGGGGCAACCTCAAACAATGCTTTTAGAATAGTACAAGTGTACCCTAATTTCAGCGAATATTTTTAGTAGGAGTTTACGAATGTTGAAGCTCTACGGTGGTGCGCGGAGTCGGGCCTCGATCGTGCAGTGGTATCTAGAAGAATTAGAAATTCCCTACGAGTTTGTGCTGCTGGACATGTCGGTTCAAGAACACTTGCAGCCTGAGTTTCGTCAGATTAACCCCTTTGGGAAGGTGCCCGCGATCGACGATGGCGGCTTTTCTCTCTGGGAGTCAGGCGCAATTTTGCTCTATCTAGCTCAGAAGTACAGCAAAGAATTCGACTCGCCCGAAACTCAAGGAACGATCGCCCAGTGGATTCTGTTTGCCAACGCAACGCTGGGGCCAGGAGTATTCGTCGAAGCGAGTCGAGAGCGAGAGTTTCCTAGACTGATGCAGCCGTTAGATGAATTGTTTGGGCAGCAGCCGTTTGTGTTGGACGATCGCTTTACGGTGGCAGATGTAGCGATCGGCTCGATGCTGTCATACATTCCTCTGATGCTGAAGCTCGATTTTGGTGCATATCCCAACGTGGTGAACTATGTACAGCGACTGTCGGAGCGTCCTGCATTTGTTAAGACGATCGGCGGTCGAAGATAGTCCCTTTCAAGCTTGAATAGGAGCTATTCGCAGACAAAAAAGGGGATAGCTTTTACCATCCCCCATCAGTCAACAAATTTTGGGCAGAATCTACAGCTGAGGCACATAGCGTTCTTTTTCAGGAACGTTCGCATATTCAGCTACGATTTGACGAAACTCGTCGCCGTCGATCGTTTCTTTCTCAATCAACAAATCGACTAAGCGATCGATGACTTCGCGATTTTCACGCATGATCCGGCGCGCATCGTCGTAGCAGTGTTCGACAATCATGCGGACTTGAGCATCGATGCGAGCGGCGATTTCTTCGGAGTATTCCGATCGCGCCGTCCAATCCCGACCCAGGAAGACTTCGCCTTGCTGACTTTCAAGCGAAACCGGCCCTAAATCGGACATGCCAAACCGAGTCACCATTTGACGCGCCATTCCTGTGACCTGCTGCAAGTCGTTTCCGGCTCCAGTCGTCACCTCGGAATCCCCAAAGATCACTTCTTCAGCAGCCCGACCACCCAAAGCACCCGTGATGCGTGCTAGGATTTGCGCTCTCGAAATCAACCCTTGATCTTCAGAAGGCGTAAACCAGGTCAACCCTTGCGCCTGTCCACGGGGAACCAGCGTCACCTTTTGCACAGGATCGTGAGCCTTGACCAGCGTGCCAATCACAGCATGTCCAATCTCGTGGTAAGCGATCAAACGCTTGCTCTTGCTGTCCACGAGCGGTGTGCCTTCCATGCCTGCGACGACGCGATCGACGGCATCATCCACTTCCAGCATGGTGACCGCCTCTTTGCGACGACGGGCGGTGAGAATAGCCGCTTCATTCAACAAATTGGCGAGGTCAGCCCCAGAGAATCCGGGAGTGCGACGGGCGATCGCTTCGAGTGAAACTTCGGGAGCAATTTTTTTGTCGCGAGCGTGGACGTTGAGAATTTCCAGACGACCTTTGATATCGGGGACATCGACCGTAACTTGACGATCGAATCGGCCCGGACGCAGCAGCGCAGAATCCAAGACATCGGCGCGGTTGGTCGCAGCGATGATAATGATTCCAGTGTTGCCTTCAAAGCCATCCATCTCGGTCAGCAACTGGTTGAGGGTTTGTTCGCGTTCGTCGTTACCGCCGCCGATTCCTGCACCCCGCTGGCGACCCACTGCGTCAATTTCATCGATAAAGATGATGCAAGGTGCGTTCTCTTTGGCTTTTTTGAACAAATCACGGACGCGAGAAGCCCCCACCCCGACAAACATTTCGACAAACTCAGATCCAGAGATCGAGAAGAAAGGCACGCCAGCCTCACCTGCGATCGCTTTTGCCAACAGAGTCTTACCCGTTCCAGGTGGCCCGACCAGCAAAACGCCTTTAGGAATCCGGGCACCGACTGCGGTAAAGCGTTCTGGCTTTTTCAAAAAGGTCACGACTTCTTGCAGTTCTTCTTTGGCTTCTTCGATGCCTGCCACGTCGTCAAACAACACGCCCGTTTTGGCTTCCATCTGGAACCGAGCGCGAGATTTGCCAAAGCTCATGGCTTGACCTGGGCCACCCGGAACGTTTCCAGAACGGCGGAACAAGAAGAATAAGCCACCCAACAGCAGCACGGGGAAGACTAAATTTCCTAAAAGTCCCCAAACTGCGCCATCGTTGCGAGCAGGGTGAGAATCCAAATTAATGTTGGATTCTCTCAGACGAGTAATCAATTCGGGAGCATTGCCCGGAAGGTCAACGCGCAAACGCTGTAGCCGATTTTCCAGTTCGGGGTCGATCGCTTCAACAATGGCAGTGCGCCCACCATCATACAAATCAACGCTTTTGACTCGATTGGCATCCAAATATTCCAAAAATCGCCCGTAGGTCATGCGGGTGCTGGCGGTGTTTTTGCTCACCGTGGCGGGATTAGGAGCAAATGACCCCTGCCATAGGAAAAATCCAATAACGAGTGCAGGCAAGGCCCACAGCAGGATGGTTCTCCAGGAAGCTTTCATAAACTGGCAACCTCTATATGTGGCAACAACGGTTAAGTCTCGATCTTAAACAAAAGTGAAATTTCCTCAAGGGGAAGCGCGGATTTAAGTGGGTAGATTTCCGCTCTGTAAAGGCGCTTCTGAGAAAGTTGATTCGATTTCCAGACGTTTAATGAGAAATATCTTAATTAAATTTAACCTAATTGGGAGACATCCAGCAATCAGGTTAAAGATATGAGGTCTGATGCCATTCCCTTGCTTCAGAAATGCTGCGCTTGCTTGGTATCGATTTGCTTAGATGAGAGGTGACCGTGTTGGGGAATACGTGGTCGATCGCTCCTTTCGTGATATAGCTATCTTAAAGTTGAATCAGAAACAGAATTCTCGGAGTGCTTGGATGCTGATCAGGCTAAAGCTAAGGGAAATTGCCGAGCAGGAGAGGTTTCAATTCATCTTATTTTCAGACGGCGAAGAACTCGCAGAAGGGCACCTTAGTGCGATTCCTGAAGGCTTGACTCAGGCGTTTGAGGACTGGCGGCAAGCCTATCTAGGGTTGGACAGCGTACGATTTCGCCTTACGCCCATCCCGACAAGGACAAACTTCTCAGAATTAGACATCGCGGGCTTTGCTAAAACGCTCAAATCGCACTTGGATGAGTGGCTCAACGGCGGTCAGGAGTGGCAAAAGGCGCGGGAAAGGTTAGCTCAAGTGCTGGCGCAAAATGCTGGCAGTGAGATTCGAGTTTTGCTGGATGTCAAGGATCATCGGCTACGGCGGTTTCCCTGGCAGGAATGGGAGTTTTTTGAAGACCACTTTCACAATGCCGAGATTGCTCTCTGTGAACGGTTTCAGCCGCCTGCTGTTTTACCTGGGTCGGGACTCGTCAAGATTTTGGTCGTGGTTGGCAATACGCAAAACATTGAGAAAGGGGTTCTCGCAGATCTGGAAGCTATCAAAAGCGTTGAGAAAAACGGCGCAGTGGTAGAAATTTTGGAACAGCCCAGTCGCCACACGCTGCTCGAAAAGCTGCGAACTCACCCCTACGAAATTTTTATTTTCACGGGACACAGCAGCAGTAACGCCAGTGGGGAGATTGGCAAAATTGCCCTTTCTGACACCGATGATTTAGAGATTGGTGAACTGAAACAGGCCCTACGATCGGCGATCGCTCAACGATTACAGCTTTGTATTTTCAATTCTTGCGATGGGTTGGGGCTGGCAAGACAGTTGGCTGAGTTAAAACTGCCCTGCACGATCGTCATGCGAGAGCCTATTCCCGATGATGCGGCTGCCAAATTTCTCAAGGTGTTTTTGAAAAGCTTTGCGGAAGGGCGATCGTTTTTTCGCTCGTTTCGAGAGGCGCGGCAACGGCTGGAAGGCTTTAATCAATATCCGGGGGTCTGTTGGTTGCCTGCAATCAGTATCGGTCAGTCGGTACAGCCGCCCACTTGGGAGCAGTTAGCTGGCAAGGTCGCTGCGATCGCTTCAGATCCACTGCCAAAAGAGTCAGGGAACCGTAGTAAAAAGCTGATTTTGGGAAGCATTGCAGTTTTGGGATTGGTTGCAGGTGGAGTCTGGTTCTTGAATTGGACTAAACCCCAAATTCCAGCTTTAGAACCTAGCCCTGGCGTGATCGAAATCAGTCAGATTCAGTTTCCGGCAATGACAGTGAAGTATGGCGGGTCTGGCACGTTGTCACGTCTGGCAAATGGCTTAAAGGTGCTTCCGGGCGTTCCAAGCAGTTTTAATTTAGATTATGTGAAGCCGCCCGAAGAAAACGGCAGCGAAGTCGGCATTCAGATGTTGATCGATGGCGAACTCGATATTGCGCTCTCATCAACTCAACTGGAAACCAAAGATTACGATCGCGCCGCTCAAAAACAAGTGCGGATCAAGCAGGTTGCGATCGCCATTGACGGGATTGCTGTGGTCGTGAATCCCAGTTTGAATTTGGATGGGCTGACGATCGGGCAGCTAAAAGACATTTACACAGGCAAAATTACGAACTGGCAGCAAATCAATCCGTCTCTGCCCAGTTTGACCATTCAGCCCTTCTCTAATCCGCCACAGACCTCCGGCACGGCCAAAGACTTCAAAGAAAAAGTGCTAGGTAACGAAGACTTCAAGATTCCTCAAGAAAATTACACTCGTGGCTCGTTGAGTGCTGGGATAGCGAGAGTTGCTGATGCTCCGGGGGGCATTTATTATGCAACGGCTTCCGAAGCAGTCAGACAATGTACGGTAAAGCCGATTTCGGTTAGTCCGGGGGCCAGCAGCGGGTGGGTCGCGCCTTACCAGGGTAATTTAGGAAAGCGAGGGCCAGGCTGTACAGAGCAGGATCAGAACAAAGTTAACGTAGAAGCGTTTCAGCCCAATGGCCAGTATCCAGAGCGGCTAACTCGCAGGCTGTATGCGATCGTGCGTCAAGACAATGACCCCCAGCGAGCCAAACGCAAAGAGGCAGGAGAGGCTCTGATTAAGCTACTGCAAACTCAGCTAGGACAAGAACTAATCCGAGAAACAGGGTTTTATCCATTGCAGGCGGCGATCGCTTCGAGTTACCCGCAAGGGGTCGCTAACCTCTACCGGACTTCTGTAATCCTCAAAATGTAGGGGGTTGCTTTGTCTTTGTGGTAGGTGCCGACCCAGACTTGATAGCTGCCGGGGAGCCATTCTCCCTCGATTCCAGCATTTTTGTCCTGCAAATCGTCGTTGCACCAGACACCGCCCGGCCCTTTGATGACGATCGTCGTGTCTTCAGAACTCTGCGTCTGAATCTTGAGATATTTGAAAGCGGCTTTTAGCTCGATCGTATGATTGGGGGCAGCATCCATAAAGCCCAAACAGCCACCCGTCGGAGAATCTGCCCGACCTGCAACCTCTTTGGCGGCAACTGATCCCCCTGTAATTCCCTTCAACTCTGTGGGGTCGGGGGAAAACTTGGGGCTAAGTGTGGCGTTTTGAAACATTGGGGGACTTTGGGCTTGAGCAGGCATGGAGACGATCGCGCCTCCTATCATGGCTGAAAATACCAACACTGCCCATCTGCACTTTCGCTCGGAATGAATCTTAAGCATTGGTGTTTCTCGCGTTTGACGTGTCTGGTTCTCGAAGACGGTCTTTTTGGCAAGAGAGTTTCTCGTTGAGGGCAGAGTTGTTAGGCTCTAAGAATCCTCAACTTCAATACTGAATTTTAGGCGATCGTCGCGGCCCGTTCGAGTCGAGAACGATCATATCCCTTCTGACTTAACAACAGCCAGGACTGCACCAAATCTGGCCCATGCATCGCACCCGTCAGCGCGGCTCTCAGCGATTTCATCACCACCCCTTTTTTGACGTTCTGTTCTTTAACCACCTGCTTGATGATTTCCTGAATGCTTTCGCTGGTCAGAGAAGTAGAGGAGAGTGTTTCATGGATGGACTTGAGGGCTGCCGCCGCACCTTCCTGCTTGAGTTGAGCGATCGCTTCTTCGTCAAATTCAATCTCGCTGACAAACAGATAGCGCGTCATCTCCACGGCTTCTTGCAGGCGAGACAAGCTGGCACCAATCAGACTCGTCGTTTGCTCTAACCAGGAACGATCTGCCGGATCAACTTCATACCCCGCTGCTTGCCAATAGGGAATCAGCAGATCGGTGAGCTTGTCCACAGGCATATTGTGCAGATATTGACTATTTAACCAATTAAGCTTGTCCCAATCGAATTTAGCGCCAGCTTTGTTAACGCGATCGAAGCTAAAGTCCGCTGCTGCCTCTTCCAACGTAAAGATTTCCTGAGTCGAATCGGGAGGCGACCAGCCCAGCAGCGTCATGTAGTTGACCAACCCCTCTGCGGTGTAGCCCATTTGCTGAAAGTCGGCGATCGAGGTAACGCCATCCCGTTTCGAGAGTTTTGCCCCAGCCGAGTTAAGAATCAGCGGCGTATGCCCAAATTCTGGAACGGTGGCTCCCAGCGCTTCATACAGCAAAATTTGTTTGGGCGTGTTGCCGATGTGGTCTTCTCCCCGAATCACATGGCTAATCTGCATGTCAATGTCATCGACGACAACGACAAAGTTATAGAGCGGCTGCCCCACTTCGCTGCCTTCTGCTGCCCGCGCGATCACCATATCTCCGCCCAGATCGCGACCCTTCCAGGTGACTTTGCCGCGTACCATGTCGTTCCAGGAAATCTCGCGATCGTTCTCAATTTTGAACCGAATCACAGGCTTACGACCTTCTGCGACAAAAGCGGCTTCCTGTTCCGCTGTCAAATTGCGGTGACGGTTGTCGTATCGAGGCGCTTCTTTTTGCGCTTTTTGGGCTTCTCGCATCGCATCTAATTCTTCGGGCGTTTCGTAACTGCGGTAAGCCAGCCCGTTGTCTAAGAGCGTTTTGACCGCTTTCTCATACATCTGTAGCCGCTGCGATTGATAAAAGGGGCCTTCGTCCCAGGTCAGACCGAGCCACTGTAAGCCCTCCAAGATATTTTCGGTGAATTCAGGGCGCGATCGCTCCAGATCCGTATCTTCAATCCGCAGAATGAACTGCCCCCCCTGATGACGAGCAAAGAGCCAGTTAAACACAGCCGTTCGAGCGGTGCCAATGTGAAGCTTTCCGGTAGGACTGGGGGCAATACGAACACGAATCATAAGGAAAAGGGTAAAGGAAAAGGATAAAAAAGAAAAAGGATGAATTCTTTAAGACAACGAATGAATTTTACTTCATCCCTCATCCCTCATCCTTCATCCTTACTTCTTAACGGGACTGACGGGGCTCGAACCCGCAACTTCCGCCGTGACAGGGCGGTGCTCTAACCAATTGAACTACAGTCCCTCATTTCTGAGGTCGCAACCTTTCAGCGCGATCTCTATTGTGCCGATCGACCCTTCTTTTGTCAAACGTTTTGCGAAAGTTTTTTGAAACAAGGCTTTTTGGCGGGCGATCGGCACCAGTTAGCGAAACTGGATAGCTTCAATTAATTCACTACTTTTTACGATAGTCTGCATCGCGCCAGCAGAGCGGCAAGTCTTCGCCCGAAGGAAACAGCAGCGCTTCTTTGCGAAACGGAGTCGGGTCTTGCTCTTCTTGCCCTTCTTGAATCCGACCTTTGGTTTCGTCTTGAGCGGGGTTAAATAAAGATTCTAGATCTAAAATTTCAACCAGGTTGCCCGTTTGTTTTTCCTGCAAAAGCATGGAATTCTCCCATAAATTTTTGAGTACGCTACCAGAATGCGGCTTCACAAACGGCTTCTCATCTATCTGAAGGCAAGTTGGGCGATCGACTGAGGGATAATAGCGATCGAGCGTTGCACCCAAGCTTCATGCGAACTATTGCCGAAATCAATGACAAAATCGATCGCCATCAGGCCACTGTTCTCACCGTCGAAGCCCTGAAAGCGCGAGTTGCAGAAGTCGGCGTGACTCAAGCAGCCAAAGAAGTCGATGTTGTGACGACGGGCACCTTTGAGCCGATGGAGTCTTCTGGGGCAATTTTGAATCTGGGGCAGACTGATCCACCCATTAAGATCCGTCAGTGCTGGGTCGATGGCGTGTCGGCTTATGCAGGGTTTGGGGCGGTCGATCTGTATCTCGGTGCCTCTCAAATGGTGGAGTATTCGGGCATCGGAGACGGTTTGGACAATGAGGACTCACGAGATCGGGGCGGTGGGCATGTAATCGAGGATTTGATTGGGGGAAAGTCAGTGCATTTGCGGGCGATCGGGCAGGTGACAGACTGTTACCCTCGTGCCTCGTTTGAGACGACAATTACTCGCGAAACGATCAATCAGTTTTATCTATTCAATCCTCGTAATCTCTACCAGAATTTTATTGTTGGGGTGAATGGCGGCGATCGTCCCCTTTTCACTTATTTGGGCCCGCTACAACCTCGATTAGCGAATGCGGTTTACTCCAATCCAGGGGCGATTTCCCCGTTGCTAAATGATCCTGATTTACAGCTAATCGGGATTGGTACGCGAATTTTCTTGGGAGGCGCGATCGGTTATGTGACCTGGGAAGGCACTCAGCACTTTCCGTTACAAAAACGACTGCCTAACCGCACGCCGATCGGGCCCGCTGCGACCCTGGCGCTGATTGGTGACGCAAAACAGATGGAGACTCGTTGGGTGAGAGGCTGCTATCTCAAAGGGTATGGCCCGTCGCTGATGTTGGGTGTAGGCGTGCCGCTGCCCGTTTTGACTGAGGAAGTGATTTTACGGTGTGCAGTGCAGGATCAGGATCTGGTGGCTCCGATCGTCGATTTTTCGATTCCTCGGCGGGTTCGTCCTACGTTCGGATTGGTCAGCTACGCTCAACTCAAATCTGGCAGAGTGGCGATCGACGGTAAATCCGTGCGAGTGGCCCCTTTATCGAGTATCCATCTAGCGCGACAGGTGGCGATCGAGCTAAAGCAGTGGATTGATGAAGGAAAATTTACGCTAACTGAAGCGGTTGCCCCGATTCCCAACGATCGGGCATTCATTCCCCAAGATTTGAGAGGTCGCTGATGTTTGCCAAAATCCGGGGCACCGAAATTTACTTTGATATTGAAGGGTCAGGACTGGTGCCCGACGGCTCTCGAATGCGAGAAAAACCAGTGGCGTTTCTGATTCACGGCGGCCCAGGGGCGGATCACACGTCCTACAAGCCGACTTTTTTTGCTCTGAGCCAGAAAATGCAGTTGGTGTACTTTGACCATCGAGGACAGGGGCGATCGGCACGGGGCGACAAAACGACCTACACGCTGGATCACAACGTTGAAGACATGGAAGCTTTGCGTCAGTATTTGGGATTGGGCAAAATTGTCGTGATTGGCGGCTCCTATGGAGGCATGGTGGCTCTGACCTATGCCACTCGCCATCCTGAGAATGTGTCCCATTTGATTGCGATCGCCACCGTCCCCGATTTCCGATTTCTGCAACGAGCGCAAGAGATTTTGGCAGAACGAGGCACCGAAGAACAGCAAGCGATCGCTCAATTCCTCTGGAATGGCAACTTTGAAACGGAGGATCAGCTACGGGAATATTTTAAGGTGATGCGATCGATGTACTCGGTCACCTACGATCCCACTGACCAGACCGACCAGACCGCGAGTTGGAATCGCACCATTCTCTCGATCGATGCCATCAATGTCGCGTTCGGTGGATTTCTAAAAACCTACAGTGTTTTGGATGAATTGCCCAAAATTACGGCTCCAACCCTGATTATTGCTGGCCGACACGACTGGATCTGCCAGCCCGAATTTTCAGAAGAAATGGCTAAAGTGATTCCCAACGCTGACTTAAGAATTTTTGAAAACAGCGGTCACGCCATTCGAGCCGACGAGCCAGAAGCTTTACTGGATGCGATCGCAGGGTTCATCGTCTACAAGAAATAAGCCTGCAAAAAAATAATCAGGAATGGATCGAAATCCACCCCTGATCACTCAGCCAGACTGAAGACCTTTAAGCCTCTGTTGTGTTTGTGTCCCGCTTTTTAACAGGCTTTGGTAAGGGATCTTTGCGCGCAGGTGCGGGGGTAGACGGTGCCCCAGCGGTTGGTTTTGACGCACCTCCAGCCCGGTTAAACGGACGCGGTGACGCAAAATCTCGTCTCGGTCGATCGCCGCTCCCCCTGCTAAACGAAGATTTGGGCTTCTTCTTAGGCGGAATCATGCCGATCGGGGTTCCCTTCTCAATCACCAGCCCGTCGCCCCGTCTGCGAACTTGCAGATCCCAAAAATAGCCAACGACCTTACCAGTCAGCGTTCCTTCAAGTTTGAGCTTGAAGCATTTGCTGCGGTTGCCGTCTTTTTTGCGAGGCGCTTGCTGAATCTTCACCACCAGAGAGTTTTCTTCGGGCGTGTGAAAAATTACTTCTCCACGAATCGAGAAATAGTCATCATCCGCTTCTGACGAAGGTTGGTAAACGATCGGGGGTTCTTCATCTTCTGAAGGTTCGCCGTCTCCCTCTTCCGCCTTGTTCAGCTTCTCTGGCTCCCAAACTCCGACGATTTGAGCGTGCAGATCTTCTTCTTTCTCGCGGGTGCGGGGATACACCACCCAGAGATGGTCTTGTTCTAAGTCCAGATGATTTCTCACCAGACTCATCACCCGACCCAATAGGACGGCCTGAATTTCGGTGCCATCGGTGGTGAACAGCGTCCCACGGGTAAATTGCTCTTCTGATGCGGTATAGCGACCTCGCAGGAGACCGATCGCTCGATACTGCATTGGCTCACTCGGTGCTGGGATGGGCTTGTGGCGCAATCCGTCATCTGGAGGCGCTTCTGGCGTTTCCTCTACAATGGGAGGAGGCGGAGTCGGCTCAGGCTCGATCGCTTTGGGTGGCATGACTGGTCTGGCCACCGGACGCATCAACGGGCGCTGGGGAGTCAGCGGGGCCGTGTCTGAGGAGGTCTCTGAGGAGCTAGATGGGGTCGATTCGGCAGGGTCTTTATGAGTCTCAGAAGAAGCATCGTTGAGGGGTTGCTCATCCAGGGGGGCCTGGGGGGATGCGGGAGACTTGGGAGGTTGGAGAGGACGGTTGGGCAGGGGACTCATAGGCTATCATCGTCACGGGCTGAGGGCAGAGTTGCATCAGTCAGCATATTGTACTAAATGCAGTCAGACTAAGAAGGAATCCGAAAGCTTTTTGCATTTCTATAAAAGATTATGGAATGCGCTTTTCAGAATTTCTGCTGGGGAGCCATCTCAGAGGTTGCCGAAAAGGTTGACCCACAGACTCATTCTTAGCATTTACGTTGGTCAGCATCAATAACGCTGTGTCTATGATACTGATTTCTGATGACTGACAAATCGACTCCAGGCAGACAATCTTAAGATTTCCCTGGTTCTCTGACGGATCAACAGACCCGGTTTGTATCAAGCCTCACAGTTAGAAGATTTCTATCGCCAAATCTATCCCAATGGAGGACACAGCATGGAGAAAATCTGTCTTGTGTGGCTCTGTTTCTCGATTGAGATGGGCGATCGCACAGAGCAGACTTCTTTCTTTTAACCTGCTGCTTAAATGCTCGGCGGCTCATGTTAAGCCAGTTTGATGAAGTCTTTTCACTTCGCTGATTTGGGCAGAAGGTCGATTATTGGTCAAGCATTGACACGATTTGTAACCAGGAAATGAGTGCCCTACTGCTGTTTCTACTTTTTTAGCAAAACCCCTTGACTCTGACGTGACGTGAGGCTTTTAGGATGAACTCGTTCACAGTTAGAGCAAATCAAGGAGGAACAGGATGCAAACCACGGGGTTGAAAGTGGGCGATTTAGCAAAACAAACAGGAGTCTCTGTTCGGACGTTGCACTACTACGATGAAATCGGTTTATTGTCGCCTTCTCATCGTACCGAAACAGGTTATCGACTGTATGACGAAGCGGACATTATTCGATTGCAGCAAATTGTGTCGCTGCGGCAGGTTGGGTTCTCTTTAGAGGACATTCGATCGTGTTTGGATCAGCCTGATTCTTCACTTGATCACATTATTCAGTTACATCTCACTCGTCTACGCGAACAAATTGATTTATCTCATCGATTGCTCACCCGATTGGAAGCGATCGCACAGACCCTAAACTCAGCAGAATCTGTTTCTGTCACGACTTTAATTCAAACCATTGAGGCTATTTCTATGTTGGAAAAGTACTACACGCCAGAACAATTAGAAACGCTCAAGCAACGTCAGGAGTTGGTGGGTGAGGAGAGAATTCGTCAAGTGGAACTAGAATGGCAGGAACTGCTGGAGCAGGTTCGCACTGAGATGGAAAAGGGCACCGATCCAACTAGCGAGTCAGTGTTAAGGTTGGCTCGACAATCACTCGCGTTGATTCATGAATTTACAGGCGGGGATGCAGGAATTGAACGATCACTGCACACGATGTATCAGCAAGAAGGAGCGGACGTTGCCAGTCGGGGGGTTGTTAATTCGGCTACCTCTGAATATTTGAGTAGAGCGGTGGCAGCTCTAGAAGGATCAGAATCGTGAGCTTCTACGATGGGTGAGAGGGGCACCAGTTTCTCGTATCACTTCCAGGGTGTCAAGGTGTAAAGAAAAAAGTTAGATAGGGGACTTGGACAGGGGACTTGAACAGGGAACTTTAGACAGAAGACTTTGGACAGGGGACTTTAGACGGGGGGCTTCTGACTCTGGGCAGTTGTCTGGTGGGGTTGACTAGAATGGGGGCTAGAGGGTCTGGGCATTTTCAGTTCTTTCACGGCTTAATCTTTGTTTCAGGATGCGATCGATGCAAATTCCTTTTGTTGGTAAAGATAAAAAGCTCCCTCGATGGCTGCTGGGGTTGATGGTGGCTGGGGTGATTGCGATCCCGGCGGGTACTTATTGGGCTTCGCGCAAGGCGACTCCGCAGGCAGATATCAAGACGCTGACGACCCCGGTGAAGTCTGAAACCTTGACGATGCGAATTACGGCCAGTGGCACGATCGCGCCCGTTCAGACTGTCAATCTCAGTCCCAAAACACCCAGCCGCATTGCAGAATTGTATGTCGAGCAGGGCGATCGGGTAGAGGCGGGTCAAGTGATTGCTCGGATGGAAAACAACGAACTGCAAGCCCAACGCGCTCAGGCGGTTGCCAGCCTCGAAGAAGCCCAACAGCGGCTCAATCAGCTAAAAGTTGGGACTCGTGTCGAAGAGATTCGTCAATCAGAGTCAGAAGTGACCCGTGCCCAGGGTGAGATCAACCGCGTCCAGGGGCAGATTGCCGATGCTCAATCGCAGTTAGAATTCGCTCGAACCCAGACTCGACGGCAGAGAGAACTGGCCAACCAGGGAGCGATCGCCGCCAACTCGCTCGACGAATTTCTTCGCAAAGAACGTAGCGCCCAGGAAGCTTTAAACCAAGTTCGCGCCCAGCTAAGTCAGTCTCAAGCTCAATACAGTCAGACGGTGCAGCAGCTTGCTCAAAAACGCAACGGGGCGACTCGTGAGGAGATTGGTCAGGCGGAGGCGAGAGTAGCGGCTGCGGTGGCTCAGGTCAAGCAGATTGATTCTAATTTGGCGGATACGGTGATTCGTGCGCCTTTTGCAGGGCAGATTACGCAACGCTACGCCAGTGTGGGAGCCTTTGTTACCCCGACGACTTCTGCTTCGGCGACCTCTTCGGCGACTTCAACGTCGATCGTCGCCCTCGCCACTGAGTTAGAAGTGTTGGCTAAGGTGCCCGAAGTGGATATTGGCAACATTAAGCAGGGTCAGTCGGTTGAGGTGAGAGTAGACGCTTTTCGGCAGGAAGTCTTTAAGGGGCGAGTTCGTTTGATTGCGCCCGAAGCGGTCGTCGATCGCGATGTCACCTCGTTTCAAGTGCGGATTCAGTTACTTTCGGGGCAAAACAAGCTGCGATCGGGGATGAATGCCGATTTAAGTTTCTTAGGTAACCAATTAAACAATGCCTTGATGGTGCCAACGGTCGCAGTTGTGACCCGCCAAGGACAAACGGGCGTACTCGTCCCAGGAGCAAAAAATCAACCAGAATTTAAGGAAGTTACGATCGGCACAAGCATGGGAAATCAAACCCAAATTACCGAAGGATTGAATGCAGGCAATCAGGTTTTTGTACAGCTTCCCGAAGGGCAAAAACTACAAACAATCATTGATGGCGACACCAACAAATAGGACAGCAGAAACATATGGCAATGGACTGGCTTGAAAGTGGAAAAATGGCAGTCAAAACGCTCACTGCGAATAAACTGCGAAGTAGCTTAACCATGCTGGGAATGATCATCGGCAACGCTTCGGTGATTGCTATGATCGGTATTGGACAAGGGGCACAGCGACTCGCTTCTGAACAGTTTGAGTCATTGGGGCCGAACGTTCTTTTTGTTACGCCGGGGTCAGGTCAGGCCAGACAGAGAACGACTAACTTGCCGAGAACGCTGGTCTGGGGAGATGCCATTGCGATCGCCACTCAAGTTCCTTCGGTCAAAGAAGTCGCGGCTCAAAGACAGTCTCAACAGCCGATCGTGTATGGGGGACGCAACCGCAGTTCTCTAGTCGTGGGGACGACCCCAGAATTTCTCTCAGTTCGCGATTTTGATGTGGCTAAAGGACGGTTTTTGACCAATGCCGATCTCGATCGCAGTACCAAGGTTGCTGTTTTGGGGCCTGAGTTAGCGGCGGATTATTTTGGCACCAAAGACCCGATCGGACAGCGGATACGAATCCGCAACATTAGTTTTGAAGTGATTGGAGTGATGCAGGCGAAGGGGTCATTTTTGGGCAGCAATCAGGATGATGCAGTTTACATTCCCTTGACGACGACAGCTAATCTGCTGACCGGACGCACTTCACCCTATGGACTGGATCTCACCTTTGTTTCGGTATCTGCCAAAGATGAAGCAAGTGTCCAAGCGGCCGAATTTCAGATTACAAACCTGCTGCGCCTGAGACACAAAATCGTCAACGAAGATGATTTCACCGTCCAGACTCAAAAAGACATCCTTCGCATCGTCGGCACGATTACTGGAGGCCTCACCGCAATGCTGGCCGCGATCGCCGGAATCTCGCTCCTCGTCGGCGGCATCGGCATCATGAACATTATGCTGGTTTCTGTCACCGAAAGAACCCAAGAAATCGGCTTAAGAAAAGCGATCGGAGCCACCGAACAGGATGTCCTCGTCCAATTCATGATCGAAGCCGTTCTCTTATCAGCCGCAGGTGGCCTCATTGGCACCGCTGTCGGAGTGAGTGGAATTCTCCTCGTTTCTGCGTTCAGTCCCCTACAGGCAGGTGTCGCACCGATGGCGATCGCCCTAGCCGTAAGTGTATCCGGCACGATCGGACTCGTCTTTGGAGTCATTCCCGCCCGCCAAGCCGCAAAACTTGACCCGATCGTCGCCCTCCGCAGTGCCTAACTCTGTCATCCTCCAAACAAAACGCGAGACCTCAACTCCCACCAACCAATTCTTTCATCCCTCATCCTTCATCCCTCATCCCTCCCCATGCCCCAACCTGTGATCATCCGACTCGAAGAAGTCACCAAAGTCTACGGCTCTGGCGAGACTGAAGTTCATGCTCTGGCGGGTGTGGAGCTGATTGTCGAACAGGGCGAATATTGCGCCATCATGGGCGCTTCTGGATCAGGCAAATCAACGATGATGAATATTATTGGCTGTCTCGATCGCCCCACTGCCGGACGCTACTACTTAGACGGGGTAGACGTTTCGGGACTTCAGGACAAAGATCTGGCGCACGTTCGCAATCTCAAACTGGGCTTTGTGTTTCAGCAGTTTCATCTATTGCCGCAGTTGAGTGCGCTCGAAAACGTCATGCTGCCGATGGTCTATGCCAGCGTTCCGTCGGAGGAGCGTCACAACCGGGCGAAAGAGGCGCTGATTAAAGTGGGACTCGAAAATCGGCTGGCCAATCGTCCCAATCAATTGTCAGGCGGACAACAACAACGGGTGGCGATCGCGCGGGCTATTGTCAATCGTCCCGTTCTTTTGCTGGCAGATGAGCCGACGGGCGCGTTAGATTCTGGAACCACCAAAGAAATTCTCAGCATCTTCACCGAACTGAATGCGAGTGGCATGACCGTCGTGATGGTCACACACGAACCGGATGTGGCCCGCTGTACTCGCCGTGTCATCTGGTTCAAAGATGGGCAAGTCAGAAAGCCATATCTCGCGCCTGAAGAGTTGGGCACGGTGACGGCCGCCTGATGACCTCAGTGTGATTTTTTAGTCATTCATACTAGGTCGCGATCGGACTAAGCTCGTATTCTCTCGTCATCAGAATGTTGAGCAGCTCTCGTCACAATACTCTTAGTTGAAGCGAGTAAAAGCAGTTTAGCGCAAATTGTGCCTGACAATACACTAGGTACTGAACGCTCTGTGGTCACACCGGATGTCACGATACGAGGAATCAGCAGCGGGAGCTTGGCTGTTGCCGAAGGCATTCTAGCATTCACACTTTATTGACTACTCTCGCGAAGGAATAGAAACGAATTGTGAATGCTAAAACGCTTACTGGGAGAAGGTTACATCGTTTTTTAGCAATTTTACTTCTTCTAAAGTGGCATAAGAGGGATAGCGCTTTGAAGTTAAATGTTTTGTCGAACGAGGGCTAATTGCAGGACACTTCACCGGCTTTGGGCGTGGCATCTGGGTAGAAGGTGACGATCGCTCGATTTGTTTTGACAAACACCGCTTTAAAGGGTGGAGCCGCATTATCGCGCACGGTAAGTAGACAAGCTTGCTGACCCCTGTTTCTGAAAGCTTTGAAAGCCTGGGTCGCGTCGGTCAAAATCTCTTGAGCATTGCTCACATAGGAGTAGCCTTTTTTAGTATCTCTGGTGACAATGCGATCGCCCTGTCTCACCTCGACCCCCAGGGTATAAATTCCGCCCTCCATCACCTCTTCGGCTCTAGAATTATTGGGCAATCGTCCAGCAATGCCTTGAGTTTGTAGCTGCAAATATCTGCCCGCAAAATGCAGTCCACCAATCTGCCGCGCGCCTTTGATTTGTCCACAAAAGATATGCTCAAATCCACTTCTGTCTGACCAGACGGTGATCAAGTCGTCGCGAAACTGCTGATCGCTGCTGCGTCCCGGAAACAACTCGCCGCCCACCGATCGCTTCACACTTCTCACCACATCCGGAGACTCGGCAAACAATCGTCTCAGGCTGACCGTGTTAACTTTGCTGCCAAAGGCTCCGCAAGTCTGCAACACTTTCTGATCAAAGGCATTCAAGCTAGGCGGATTGGGCGTAATATCAACTCGCTGATTTCTGGGAATGCCAACCGCAACGGGATTGTTAACTTGATCAAAAAAGGGCAATAGTTTTGAATTAGACTGAGAACGCTGTTTGGAATAACTCTGATAATCTGTCTGGGAAACTTGAGCGATCGCTTGTTGAATCAGTGATGGAACCGTTCCTAACAACAGAAGCGAGAATCCACCAACACAACTTTTTAACAACCTGGACATAAATGAGATTCTCATAACGACAATGTAAGCCAAAACACGAGAGAAACGGTCTGAATACTCCTGTGACGTGATTGCGCCTCTAGAGAGTTCCCGGTTAGATGAGAATAAAATGAATTTTATAGATGTAAAAAATTACGTAGAAAAGTCGCGATCGCGACTCACTGCTTGATTTTCATCGCTTCATAACCCTAAAGTGCATTAGACTAAGGGCATTCATCGCTTTGAGTGGGTGGGGAGGCTTCAGGATTGGGTTTGATTCGATCCTGATGGGTCGATCGCAGTGTTGAAAACAGTTCTATTCCCTACAGCGCACGACTGCCATGCGTAACAGATTCCCGTTTGGATTAATTCTGCTTCTCAGCCTTGTCTATATCGGGTTTGGTGACCAGTTTCTACCCTTCTCGCTCGGTCGCTACAGCTTTCAGGCACGCAGTTCGCTCAATCAAATGATGGTGGGGGCGTTTCCGAGTTGGCGACCTAAAGCAGATCCCCAACAGCGCACTCAGGAAGCCGTCAAGCAAACTGAGAAGGGAGAGCAAAAAACGAATTAGATTTGAGGTTTGAGTTAAAGCGTTGAGTTGTCGGTTGAGGCATTGTCTAAACTTTTGGCGATCGCCCTCACTCAAACCCTTTTCACTCAAACCCCAGCCTTTTCTAAACCTTTTTCAACCAGCTAAACATGGCGCGCAGGTCTTTGCCGACTTCTTCGATCGGGT
This sequence comes from Phormidesmis sp. 146-33, assembly GCF_052939515.1. NCBI lineage: Bacteria > Bacillati > Cyanobacteriota > Cyanophyceae > Leptolyngbyales > Leptolyngbyaceae > Phormidesmis > Phormidesmis sp. 146-33. The sequence continues at coordinate 17,876 of NZ_JBJPHU010000011.1, read as the reverse complement.
GTTCTGCTTCCCGACGGCGCATGGCGTTGAATCCTGGTTTGCCTGCCTGATTTTCGAGGACAAACTCGCGCGCAAATTGTCCGGTTTGAATCTCAGACAAAATCTTTCGCATTTCCAAGCGCGTCGCATCGGTGACAATCCGCGGCCCGCGAGTCAGATCGCCATACTCTGCTGTATTGGAAATGCTGTCGCGCATTGTAGCCAGTCCGCCTTCGACAATCAGATCGACAATCAGCTTGACTTCGTGCAGACACTCAAAGTAAGCCAGTTCGGGCTGATAACCTGCTTCGACCAGGGTTTCAAACCCGGCTTTGATCAATGCACTCAACCCGCCGCACAGCACCACTTGTTCGCCAAACAGATCCGTCTCGGTTTCTTCGCGGAATGTGGTTTCAAGAACGCCGCCTCTGGTGCCACCGATGCCCTTGGCGTAGGCCATTGCCCGATCGCGGGCCTGTCCTGACGCATCTTGATAAACCGCAAACAGCGCAGGCACACCTTGACCTTGCTCATAGGTACGCCGCACGAGATGACCGGGGCCTTTGGGCGCAACCATCACCACATCGACACTGGACGGAGGCACGATTTGGGCGTAATTGATGTTAAAGCCGTGGGCAAACGCCAACACGTTTCCTTCGCTGAGATTGGGTTCGATTTCCTGGGTGTAGACCGATCGCTGCACTTCGTCGGGGAGCAAAATCATGATAAAGTCGGCGGCTTTGGTGGCATCGACCACACTATGAACCGTCAGCCCCGCATCTTTGGCTTTGATTGCAGACTTGCTGCCAGGATACAGTCCGATAATCACGTTGAGACCGCTGTCTTTGAGGTTGAGGGCGTGGGCGTGACCTTGAGAACCGTAACCGATGATGGCGATCGTTTTTCTAGCGAGTAAATCGAGATTGGCATCCGCGTCGTAATACATCCGCGCCATGAGAAAGTCTCCTTGCAGCAAGTCTTGATGGGTTATCAGAACTCTCAATTTTATCAGAAGGAAGCCACAAAAATTGGATGGTGTCCGGCGTGTCGAGAATTCTGTTGTACAGTATCTTCGTCATTCTTTTATGGAGGCGATCGAGTCGATGTCTACCCCTCACACTTCACCGTCCCCTTCTTTTTTGCGATCGCTGGCTCGATTTTTTGGCGAATATTTTATCTACTTGCTGCCGTCAGCGTTCATCATTTACTTAGTTTTAGAGTCTTATCAAATTGATTTTCGTCCCTATTACATTGCAGGTAAATCAATTTTATTTGGACTTGATCCTTATCTAAATCATGTGAATGATCACCCAGAATTTTATACCCCTGTCAACGCAAATATTTCTCCAGGTTCAGGCTTTATTTATCCCCCGTTTGCATCGCTATTATTTGCGCCTTTTGCAATGCTGCGTTACGCAAACGCCAAACTGTATTACAGCATCTTTATTTTGATTCTATTGTGGTTGTTATTGTTTGAGTTAGTCAGATATAGCCAATTTGAAACAAAAGGTGAAACGCTGCTGTTTGTGATGGCTAGTTTTCCAGTATTTGCCAACTTTGAGCGAGGACAAATTGATATTCTAGTTTGTTATCTGACGATCCTCTCGTTTCTCACTTATCAACGTCGTCAACCTCAAGCAATTTCTGGATTTCTCTTAGCGCTGGCCTGCTGTATCAAGCTGTTTCCTGGGATTGCCGTTCTCTACTACCTGTACAAACGAGAATATAAGCTAATTGCTTACACGTTTGGGTTTATTGGGTTTTTATTTTTATCACCGATCGCTTACTTTGGCCCGGCGATCTACACCAGCTACGTCAAACGAATTTTGCCTCAGTTTTTTGGCGCTCTATCGAGTCCAGTTCCGATCAGTACGCATGGTCAGGCAGTTGTCGATCGCGTGGTCAAATCCTTTGATAGCAATGGATTAAGAGCAACCCATGATTTTGTTCACGGCTACATGAATCCCTTCTTGAGAAATAATCTGGTCGGTGCGGTGATTGTGGGAGCGATCGCGTTTTCAGTGCTGCTTTATTATCTGCGTCATAGCCCAGTTGAACGTCAGTTTTTCTCGGTGATGAATTCGATTTATCTATTCAATCCGCAAACCTGGATTATGGGCCTAGTCTGGTATATTCCTCTGTTTGTTTACCTATTTGGAAAAGTCAATCATTTAGGAAAGTTTGTATTAGTTTTGCCGCTGATGATGCCGCCTTTTACAAATACTAATGGAATGTTAGCGTACGCAATTACGCTTGCCTTTGCCATTCCCAAATCTCGCGATCGTCTGATTAAGGGGCATGAGCTTTTACAGAATGCTTAAGAATGAATGTTCCACACCATTCAAAGAAAGTTTAAAGTCATATTGGTTTGATTAAGCCTCTTCGCCCCGGTGTTTAGCGCTTCTGCCCCCCAACCTACAATCTGGGGGACTTTAAAGAGATTTCTGATTACAAAGTCCCTCACTTGTGGGGGATCTAGGGGGCTGCTAAGAACTGCAACCGTAGCCCAAAATTATGTTGAGTTCACGTTAATTAAAGCGTCTGCAAACTATCGACTAAGGCTGAAATGGCACTCGGAACTTGACCAGCCGCCGTTTGAGTCGCGGCAATCAAAATCATCGCCACATCGGTTGGTAGCTGACGAACTAGAATCGTGCCGCCGATCGGTTGACTTTTTCCGGCGATCGTCAGGCTCCCTGTCCAATCGAGCTTGATGCCCCCTGGAATCGCTTGCCACTGACCCGGCTGAAATCCTTCTCCTTGCTGAAATGCCGTCTGAGCAATCTTGGCCAGCGCATCGTTATCCGTTCCTTGTAGGGCGAGTTGTCCCTGCGATCGCACCAAAACCGTATAGGCCAAACTGCCGTCGGGCGACTCGATCAGCACCGATCCCGCCAAAGGACTGACTTTATAATTTTGCAAAATCCCAATCTTAAAGCGGCCTTCCGGGTCTTTATGTTCACCACTCACGGGCAAAGGTAGCGCAGTCGAAGCGGGAGACACCGGAGCGACCCCTTGCGGGTAACTCGGAGAGAGCGGACTGGGAGCCACCAGCGGCGAAGTGGGCAGTGGGGGAACAGGAACACCAGGCGCAGTGGGAGAAATCGTCGGTAAAGGAGCCACCGGAACGGCCGTCGGCGGCCCTGCGGGAGAAGCGGGAAGTGATGGAGAAGCGGTGGGCGGTTCAGCTTGGGCCCGACTCAATCCTGTCCAATTGTTTTGAATAAGCGTCGCGGCAACCAATAGGGCGATCGCCACTCCCATCCACCAGTTTCGCTGCCATCTCATCGCTCGTCTGCTCCTATCGACCTAAAATTGAGGGATTGTTTGATCCAAAAACACCAGCAACGCATCCGATCATCAAGGTTGCGAGAGTTGCTGCCCAGAGAGCTTTCCAGCCCAATTCGCTCAGGTCTTTGCGGCGAGACGGAATCAGACTAACAAAGCCACCGACAAAGATTCCGACCGAGGGCAAATGGGCAAAGCCACACAGCGCGTAGCTGACGATCAACAGAGAGCGATCGCTGATTGCTCCTCGATCACTCAACAGCGCCAATTGCTGATAGACAGGCACTTCTGTTTCCAGCAACCGCCGCCCGATGAGAACCGAAGCCTGCCACAATTCCGCCCAGTTTAACGAAACGCCCGTCAAAAAAGTTAGCGGCAAAAACAGCGCCCCCATAATATTTTGCAGCGTCACGACTTCAAAAATTAGGCCCAGACGACGCAAAAAGAGATTGCTGCTTTGGGCGAGAGAAGCCAGGTTGCCAAAAAACAAATTTACCAGGGCGACCAGTCCCAGAACCGCGATCAGAAGGGCCGCAATGGCGATCGCCAGTTTCACCCCATCCATTGCCCCGGTGATCACGCTTTCCATTGCATTCGATTCGGGCGCGTCCTTCGGTTCTTCTGGCAAGCTGCCCAGGGTTTTAGGCGTTTCTGTTTCGGGCACCAGCAGTTTAGAAATGACAAAGCAAGCCGGAATCGCCATAATCGAGGCAGAAACCAGGTGCCCTGTAATGTTGGGAAAAACGGGGCGAAGTAGCTGGGCGTAGAGGGCGAGAACCGTTGAAGCAGCGCTTCCGTAGCAGGAGGCAAGAACGGCACAAAGTTCGCTGCGAGTCATGTCTGCCAAAAAGGGACGCACTACCAGGGCGGACTCAATGCCCACAAAAATGTTCGTAGCCCCGCTCAACGCCTCTGCGCCACTGAGATTCATCGTCCGGCGAAAGAGTTTGGCAAACAGACCAACGATCGGCTGAATTAGCCTCAAATAATAAAACAGCGACATCAGGGCGGAAAAGAAAATCACCGACGGCAACGCGCGAAAGGCAAACACATAGCCCAAATTTAAACTATCGGGGCTGAGGCGATCGCCCGCAACCGGAATATAAGGCGGCGTGACCGCACGAGCAATCCAGCGACCTGCCAACACTGGCCCCGGTACGGTAGAAGCGTCTGGGACTAATAAGGAACCAAAAATAAACCGAGCACCCGCCTCCGTCGCATCCAAAACGGCGTTGACGTTGGTGCTAATAATCTGAACGATCGTGCGCGTCACCGGAAACGAAAACACCAGCAGTCCCAACACCAATTGCAGCGCAATCCCCCAAATTACGACCTTCCAGGGAATCACACGGCGGTTTTCGGAGCCGAGCCAAGCGATCCCACAGAGGGCAAAAATCCCGACAAAGGACAAAAGATTTAGCCAGGTCATTTTATCGATATCGACCGATCACATCGTTGAATCTGATTCTCAGCAAGTCTATCAGCATTCGGATCGAGTCTTGCACAAGATTCACGGTTGAGTGTTTTGTTTGATGCTGGTCTGACACCTTCGCGGGGATTTCGACGATCGTATACCCCACTTTTTCGCCAAATAAAGTAGCTCTGCATCAAACGAAAAGCCTGTTAATGCTTGTTTAGCAAACAATGTTTTAGCCGCATGTTTCTAAAATCCCTTTACACCTGCTTGCATATCTCGATATTGAAGATTCAGCACTTTGCGAGACAGAAAGTTATAAACTTGACCTGCAATTTTATGGCTCCATTTCAAGTCTTTTTTCAAGTCTTTATTGCTGCTCACTAACCCTCGACAACCGATCGCTACTTCTGCATTTTGCAGCTTTCTAACTAACCGATCTAACTGATCGAGTGAATAAGCTAAATTACCATCCAAAAAGCAAATATAGTCACTTTGAGCATCGTCAACTCCTCGACTAATCGCGTGTCCTTTTCCAGCACGAGGACGATCAGAAAGTAGCTGAATCTGTCGGGTTTTGGCTAAATGAATTCCAAAAGAAATGATGCACTTGGCACGATCGCTCGACCCGTCATCCACAAAAATAAATTTATAGTTCGGATGTGTTTGCAAATAGCCCAAAATTAGATGCAACGTATCCTGAATACAGGCTTCTTCGTTATAAACAGGCAAAATGACAGAAACAGGTGATTTATTCTTTAACTTGGAGTCCGAATCTTGAGATTCTGATTCACTCGATCGGTGGCGAATTACCGGAACGGAGGGTTCGGGAACCGTTAAAGCCCTGTGCGTTCACGCCGGGGATGAAGAATCGGGTTCCCGCGCCGATGTCAGTCGGCAGAGTTCAAAGAACGAATTAACTCACGAAGGACATCATTGAGGCTCCGTTCTTTCTTCTTGCAATACTTGGAAAGCAGTTCATATTCTTCATCTGAACATCGCAAAGTAATCGTTTTCATGCTGTCATTCTGAATGCAATATGCTATCATACTAGCATGAAGACATTGAGGTTCAAGCTATATCAAAGCAGCCGAAATAAACACCTCAAACGCAGTATCAATGCTGCTGGGGTGATTTATAACCATTGCATCGCCCTCCACAAACGGTACTATCGGATGTGGGGTAAGCACTTGAACTGCAATAAGCTTCAAGCTCATATCGCCAAATTGAGAAAGCGTAAAGCATTTTGGCAAACCGTAGGCTCTCAGGCTGTACAGGATATCTGCCAGCGAATCGAGAAAGCCTACCAACTGTTCTTTAAGCATCACAAGAAAGGAGTTAGACCACCGGGATTTAGGAAGGTGAGACGATACAAATCGTTCACCCTCAAGCAGGCAGGCTACAAGTTCTTGACAGGCAATCGGATTAAGATTGGGAATCGCGTCTATCAGTATTGGAACTCCAGAGAGATTGAGGGGACGGTCAAAACATTGACCATTAAGCGCACTCCATTAGGTGAGTTGTTTATGGTCATCGTGGTTGACGGTACAAGCGAATTAGAAACCAAAGTCGAGACGAGTAGAATCGCTGGCTTTGATTTCGGCTTGAAAACATTCCTCACAGTCTCGGATGGTTCCAAGATTGAATCACCGCTATTCCTGAAACAATCGCTCAACGCCATCAAGAAAGCGAGTCGGAATCACTCCAAGAAACAGAAAGGATCATCGAACCGTGAACGCGCCAGATTGAATCTGGTACGCAAACATGAAGATGTTGGCAATCGTCGCTCTGATTGGTTCTGGAAGTTGGCACTCGATTTAACAGATCAGTTTGATGTGTTGTGCTTTGAAACGTTGAATCTCAAGGGAATGCAGCGACTATGGGGACGCAAGATTTCAGATTTGGCGTTCGGAGAGTTTCTTAAAATCCTTGAATGGGTAGCAACCAAGAAAGGAAAGCAACTTGTCTTCATTAATCGTTGGTATCCGAGTTCTAAGACGTGCTCGAATTGCGGTCATGTGCTGGAAAGCCTAGATCTCAATACGAGAGAATGGCGTTGTCCGTCCTGCCAATCGGTGAACGGCAGAGACGAAAATGCTGCAAAAAATATTTGTGCGGTTGGGGCATCGACCGCTAGGTTAGGCGATGTTAGACAGGCTACGCCTGCAATCGCTGTCTGACCCTAGAATCCCCGTGCGTTCACGCCAGGGAGTATGTCAAAATCCAGGTAGACCCAAGCAGAACGGTGAGATGACAGGACAAAAAATGATCAAATGGTTCAATCAGCGCCCCTGGTTACTGTTGCCATTTTTGGGGCTAATTCCATTAGCAGGATATGCGCTCAATCACACGCCACAGTCTGAGCCAAGTCCAGTTGCAGAAAGTCGCCCCAGTCCCGTTGCTTCGAGTTACCCGCAGGTCGTGCCCCCGCGTCCTTCCGCGTCCCCGACTCCTGCGCCCAAACCTACCAAATCGCCCTCTGTCAAAGCCACTCCGACGCTTACGCCCGTCAATCCTGCGTCGCTGACCAAAGAAGAAATCGCCCTCAACCAAAAAGCCAAAGCAGAATTTGCAGCCCTGCGCGGCACTGTGGATTCGTTTATTGAAATGCAGGTGTCGATCAGCAATGGGAATGCTTCGACGATCGCCTCCAATGCGGGTGCTACGATTCTGGATGAAAAAGGACGATCGCTGCACACCTTAGCCCCAGGGACAAACTATCCAGCCCAGTTAGCAGGCAGCGGGATTGCGGTAGGCGATCGCCAACTCCCGGCGGTTGTTTGGGTAGAACCTGATCCGAGGGGAGTTTTGTATTTGGGCGATCGCCCTTATCACGGCAAGTTTTTGTTAGTCTCTCAAGCAGGTCGGCTGCGGGTGATCAATTATGTGAATCTCCGCCAATATCTGCACAGCGTTGTGGGCAGTGAAGTGTCACCGAGTTGGCCAATGCAGGCGCTCAAAGCTCAGTCGGTAGCGGCGCGTTCTTATGCGTTGACGTATTATTTTAGACCCGCCAATGCGCTCTATCACATGGGGTCAGACGAGTATTTTCAAGTCTATAGCGGCATCAAGACCGAAGCCGATACAACCCGCAAGGCGGTCGATCAGACAGCAGGCGAGTTTGTCAGCTATCGGGGGGGCATTGTCGAGTCACTTTATGCCGCGTCAGACGACATTGTTGCAGAAGCCTTTCGTGGCAAGGGAATGAGCCAATTAGGAGCCTTAAGCCTCGCCGAAAAAGGCTATTCTTACAAACAGATTTTGTCTAATTACTATCCCAAAACCGGGGTCGCTCGCATCGAAGAAGATCGCGAATAAGCGTTTGCAACCGTTCCCAATCTCGTCGGTCTGATCAACCCAAAGATGATGTGGACTACGGTAGATAACGATTTAATTCGTGAGCCTTAATCTAAACAGACCTACTGAGGCTTGGGAGGCGTTTTAGAGGGGCCAAAGTAGGCTTTGTAGACCTCGTGAGCGATCGGCACCGCTGATTCTGCCCCATAGCCGCCATTTTCGACCACCACCGCGATCGCGATCTGAGGGTCGTTGACTGGCCCGTACCCGACATATAGCGCATTGTCACGCTGCCCCAAGACTTCTGCCGTTCCGGTTTTGCCAGCCGTCAGCGGAATCGATCCATCATTTAACTGTTTGCCCGTGCCCTGCTGCACTACGGCGGTTAATCCCTGTCGAATCACGGCGATCGCTCCCGGACTCAGGCCTGTCGCTTCTCGCTGCATCGCGGGTAAGTTGGTTTGATCCGCCAAAAGATGAGGCTTGATCCGCCAGCCGCCATTTGCGATCGACGACACCATCACCGCCATTTCTAACGGAGTCACCTGCACCACGCCCTGCCCGATCGACATACTCACCGTGTCACCGGGATACCACTCCTCGCCAAACAGTTCTTTCTTTTGCTCAGGGGTAGGAATGAGACCGTGATTGCCTCCATCTAAGCCCATTGTAGAAGTCTCGCCTCCGATGCCCAGACGGTGCCCCCACTTCGAGATTTCTTCGGGGCCAGCAGCGATCCCAACCTGATAAAAGAACGTGTTGCTGCTAAAGGCAAAGGCTTCTGGAAAGCCAATCACTCCATATCCACTGCCGCCGTGTTCATGAAAGGAAATGCCGCCAATGTTGATCGATCCAAAAGTCGCCAGCGTCGAGTCAGGAGAAAACTTGCCAGACTGCATCCCCGCCGCCGCTGTCACAACTTTAAAGGTACTCCCAGGGGGATAGCCTTGCAGGGCCCGATTCAAAAAGGGATGATCCTGGCTTTGCAGCGTCTCCCATTCCTTACCAGAGATTTTGCGCGTAAAAAGATTGGGATCAAACGTGGGAGCACTGGCCATCGTCAAGACGGCTCCCGTTTTCACATCCAAGACGACAACCGCCCCGCGACGATTGTTGAGTGCTTTTTCGGCGGCCTGCTGCATCTTGAGATCGAGCGTCAACCGCAGATTAGTCCCCGCGATCGGCTGCTGTTTGCCCAACAGTCTTAGCTCTTTGCCTATGGAGTCTACTTCGATCAGGCGATTGCCCCAGGTGCCACGCAGGGTTGCGTCTGCGATCCGCTCAATGCCCATCTGCCCCACCAGCATCCCCATCGGAAATTCGGGGTGCGCTTTGAGATCGTCTGCGGTGGCTTCTCCGATGTAGCCCAACACATGGGCCGCCAGACTGCCATTAGGATAGCTGCGATTGGATTCTGCCTGAATTTCGAGACCTGGAATGTCGCCGCCTTCTTGCAGTGCAATAAATTGGGGGGGAGTCAGCTTGCGATAGATCCGGACGGGAACGGCCGATCGATATCCCACCTTTTCCAGCTTTTTGAGAATTTCTTCTTTGGGCAGGTCGAGAGTTTTGCTCAGGCGATCGGCGGTCTGCTGCCATTGGGCCTGAGTTTGCTCACGCGGGTAGAGGTAGATTGCTCTTGATAGCTCGTTTGCGGCCAGAGGATTGCCCTTGCGATCGAGAACGTTGCCGCGATCGGCCACCAGCGGAGAGGGACGAATGCGGTTTTGTTCGGCGAGTTGGCGATTATGTTTGCCCTGAACAATTTGAAGCTGGGCGAGTCGAAACAAACAAACACTGATCAAACTTGTCGCCACCATCAGCAGCACAATGGATCGGTGAGAGCGCTGCGATCGGGTTTGGTTGACCCAAGAGGTAGATGCAAAAGAGAGTCCACTAGCCATCGTCTATCCAAGCTTTCCTATGCTGAAATATGAATTTGAAACCGGGGTGAAACTTTAAAAGAGACCCTAATGTTTGACAGAAGTTTCTGTCTGTAATGCTGTACGGTTGTTGGGTTTATAATCCTGTCTCATCCAAAGATTTGAAGACTTTTTACCTGACTATCTGAGAGCGTATTCTAAGCGATCGAGGAGTCAAAAGATAAGACGTTTAATTCTGTTTGATAGAGGTTAAAAGACTCACCCTCAACCTGCTCTTTAGCCTCACAAGCTCACTGCAAAAAAGCCTTCTCAGTATCCTCAGATTTTGGCTTTCTCTCTGCTAGATTCGCTACCTCTTTCTTACAATCCGGAGAATCGAATTCCTAAAAGGACGCTTTGATCGTCCTAAATCGACTTCTCGACCCAAGGTTTTCCTGCCTCCCCGTTTAGTGTCCCTTCTCGTCTCACCATACACCGCTCTATTCCTTCTTCAAGTCTTCGCTGCATAGAAAATCTCGCACGGTTTGGATAGAGTGAGCCAATGCTAAAAGCAATTGCGGAGCCTCTTCAAGATTTTGCTGTTGGGACTGATGGTCGAGCTTGCTGGCGATCGTCTGCATTTCAGTCAGTCCTACATTGGCACTGGCTCCTTTGATATGATGGGCTGCGCGGGCGACAGCTTCGTGATTCCCAGTGGCGAGGGCGGTTTGGGCGGTGTTTAGATGCTCCTGGGTGTCCGTGACAAAAATCTGTAGCAGTTCTTGCTCAAAGTCTGTGTTGCCGTCAGAAATTTGATGCAGATGCTCCCAGTCGATCGCCAGGCTAGTTTGCCTCACCCTATCAGTTTGCTCCAAGACTTCCCCCCAGTGCAGTAGCTTTTCATGCAGTTTTTCTTTGGAAATGGGTTTGCTCAGATAGTCATCCATTCCCGCTTCTAGACAGCGTTCTCGATCTTCGCGGAGAGCATTGGCGGTCAAGGCAATGACGATCGTGCGGGGGCGGACTGGCGGCCCCTTACAGGTCTCTCGGAACGATCGACGAATCGCTTGAGTGGCTCCATAGCCGTCGAGAATGGGCATCTGGCAATCCATTAGCACCAGATTGTAAGGAATCTTCTCCATCATTTGCAAGGCTTCTTGACCATTGGCGGCGACATCGGCGGTGTAGCCTAGATTTTTGAGCTGATTTAAGGTGACTTTTTGGTTGACCGTGTTGTCTTCGACCAGCAGAATTTTGAGCTTTGATTTTTTCTCAAAGGGCACGACCCTTGGCGGGTAACTCGAAGAGATCGCCGTTCGGTACAGCAGGTTCTCAGATTGGGCGATCGCAGAATTTAATTCTGGCTCTGGGTTCAGGGTTTTGGCGGCTTCCACCGTATCAGACAGAGCCGTCACAATGCAGGCGAGCAGGCGAGATTGTTTGACAGGCTTGACCACATAGGCCGAAAATCCCATCTCCAGCATCCGTTTTGCGCCGCCCCAGTGATGTACCGAAGTCAGCATAATCAGCTTGGTCTGAGACAGTAAAGGATTGTCCTTAATCTGCGATCCCAGCGTTTCTCCATCCACAGTGGGCATTTGCATGTCGAGAATGGCCAGATCAAAGGGGCGATCGATCGCCTGCTGAGATTGAAGGAGGGCGATCGCGGCGGGGGCACTGTCTGCCTCGCTGACCTGAATTCCCCACCCCGAAAGCTGATAGCGTAAAACCTTACGATTGGTGGCATTGTCGTCTATCACTAACAGCCGCAGTTGACTGAGATCAAGCGGACTGACGAGCGTGGGGGCCGTTTGCAGAGGCTTTTCAAAGGTGAGGGTAAACCAAAATTTTGACCCCAGGCCTTCGAGACTCTCGACTCCGATCGTGCCGCCCATTAGCTCTACCAGTTGTTTTGAAATCACCAGCCCCAGACCCGTTCCGCCATATTTGCGCGTCATGGAGGCATCCACCTGAGCAAAGGGATGAAACAGCTTGCGTTGTGCGTCTGGCGAGATGCCGATCCCCGTATCCATAACGGAGATCTCCAATGTGGTCGTGGTCGCAGTCTGCGCCCCCTGGCGGGTATCTTGAGGAGATTGCTGCGTCGCCTGAATCACCACTTCTCCATGATTCGTAAATTTGACGGCGTTGCCCACAAGATTAGTTAAGACTTGTCGCAGCCGACTGGCATCTCCTTGAAGCTGAGAAGGGAGATTGCGATCGATCAGCGTGGCAATTTCTAATCCTTTGGCGTGGGCGGCGGGGGCCAGCAGATCGGCGACTTCTTCGATACAGGTAGACAGGTTAAAGTCGAGGGTTTCGAGTTCCATTTCTCCCGCTTCTAGCTTGGAGAAGTCGAGAATTTCATTAATCAGCGTCAGCAAACTATCGCCACTGGCTCGAATCGTTTCGACAAAATCTCGCTGATCAGCGCTGAGACCTGTGTCTAGCAGCAGCCCTGTCATGCCCAAGACGGCGTTCATTGGGGTGCGAATCTCGTGGCTCATCGTCGCCAAAAAAGTACTTTTCATTTGAGACGCGCGTTCTGCTTCGGCGCGAGCTTGCTCTAGAGCCAGATTTTGCCGGGCTAACTGTTCTCGCTGTTGGGTTTCTTGCGCCAGAAGCCGGGCCTGAGTTAGGGCAATTCCCACTTGATCGGCGAGTTGGGCGAGAAAGTTGACCTCAAAGCTATGCCAGTGGCGAGGGGTGGCGCATTGGTGTGCGATCAAAAGCCCCCAGAGAACGGGTTCTGTCTTGGAGCCTGTGCCTTGTAGAATGGGGACGACCAGATTGGCTTTGACTTGAAACTGCTGGAGTAGCTGTTTGTGACAGGGCGTGAGGTCAGAGGATTCGAGGTCATCGATCGCCACCGTTCGCCCGTGATAATAAGACTTCCATCGCCCTTCTTGAAAGCAAGTGTCTTGAATGACTTGACCCAGGGCGGGCACCCATGGAGTATCCACCGATTCGACGACGACGGTGCCGATCCAATCTTCGTCAAAGCGATAAATCAGCACGCGATCGGCCTGCAAAAATTGCCGCACTTCTGCCACGGTGGTGTTGAGAATTTCTTGAATATTCAGAGATTGCCGAATTCTCAGGGTGATGGCCGCAAAGAGTTGCGATCGCAGGTTTTGTCGTTGCAGTTCTTCTTGAGCCTGTTTGCGCTCGATAAATTGGCCGAGTTGGCTACCGATCGAGGTAACCATCATCACCATCAACGCTTCGTCAGGTGGCTGAATGGCTTGATTGAACAGGGTGATCACGCCCAAAATTCCGTTGCGGCTGGAGATCGGGCAGCCGAGTGCGGTGTGGAGTCTGGACTGTTGAGCGAGGGGCGATCGCAAAAATCGCTTGTCAAACACCACATCGGTGATCCACAACGGTTTGCCACTCGCCCAAACTTGACCGGGAAGCCCTAACCCAGGCGAAAACACCCACTCTTGAGATGAGGCTCCAAAGTCAACAAATTCTTCTTGAGATCGACACCAGTTGGCCGCGCAGCGAATTTGATTGGCGGTTCGATTGACGACCCACAGTTCCCCCAAGTCCCAGCCGCAGCTTTCACAGATCGCCTGCAACAGTCGGGGAGTCGCTTCGCTAAGGGACGAAGATTCGGCGAGGACTCGCGCCACAGCCTGTTGGAGATGAAGCTGCAAACTGGTCTGTTGGGCTTGAGCGGCTGTCTGCTCTAGTTGGAGAATTCTTCTTCGCTGTTCGAGTTGAGTGATGACCTGGCGAGCGATCGATTTCAAGTGTTGCGTTTGTTTGGCATCAAGGCTTTGGGGCTGATAGTCCATGACGCAAAGGGTTCCGATCGCCAGCCCTTCTGAGGTGACCAGAGGAACGCCTGCGTAAAACCGAATCGGCAGCGCGGCGGCTCCCTGGGGATGAGGAATAAAGCGTTCGTCTCCTGACGCATCCACAACCACCAGTACATCTGATTGAGTCAGGGTGTGGGCGCACATTGCCTTGCGGCGGGGCATTTCTGACGCTTCGATACCGATTTTGGCTTTGAACCATTGGCGATGGTCGTCGATCAGACTAATGAGCGCGATCGTTGTGCCACACAACTCTGCTGCCAGTTGAGCCAATTCATCAAAGACGGCTTCGGGGGGAGTATCAAGGATGCAATATTCCTGGAGGGCGCTCAGTCTTGCCGCTTCGCTGTCTGACGAAAATAAGTTCATAAATTGAACGGGGCTACGACGCTGCGTTTTTCATAGAAATCACCCATACTTTTGTGATTGTTACATAAGAAACTTTAGACTTCAGTATTCTTTTAAACTCAGGCGAATTTTTATTCTGGCGTTGCTGATTGGAGAGATGAATCTGTGGGAAGTGTCCATCTTTTCGCCCCCTAAATCTCCCAAAATTGGGGACTTTGGACTTTGGACTTTGAACCGAAAATCTTGTCTAAAAGTCCCCTAGAGTTGGGGCCAGAAGCGCTGAATATCGAATCGAACAACTTTCATCGAATTCACGCACGTCAGCCGTTGATTAACCTCCTGTCTAACGTCTTCTGTCTAATGTCTCTCGTCCAACGTCTTGCGAAACCCTGCGAGAGGTGACACCATAAGCATCAGAAGCGAACAAGTGTTCTGAGCAAAGGTTCTGAGCAAAAAAATGGCTCGTACTCCCATTCTCAAATTCGATCGCGGCACCCTCATTTTGCATCCGCCTCCCAAAGGTAAAGCCTGGATGGATTATGCCACCTGGGACGATCGGGTGGAAAAGTTTCGCATCCCCGCTCATCAGTATCGTAATCTGGTGCTGGCCATGCGGGCAGAAGGTACAGAACTTGACGACAAAGCCAGGGCGTTTGCAGAAGTTAAAATGGTGACCAGTCTAGAAATGGAGCCGTATCCTCATCAGCAAGAAGCGCTGGATGCCTGGAGGTCTGCGGGCCGTATGGGTGTGGTCGTGTTGCCAACCGCCGCCGGAAAAACGTATCTTGCACAATTGGCGATGCAGGCGACTCAGCGCAGTACGCTCGTGATGGTGCCGACATTGGATCTCATGCACCAGTGGTATGCTCATTTGGTGGCGGCCTTTCCAGATGTTGAGGTAGGCTTGCTCGGAGGCGGATCGCGCGATCGTACCCCCATTCTTGTCTCAACCTACGATAGTGCTGCCATCAATGCCGAAACATTGGGAAATCAATACGCGCTGTTGGTGTTTGATGAATGCCATCATTTGCCCAGTGACTTTAATCGAGTGATCGCTGAATATGCGATCGCGCCCTACCGATTAGGACTCACGGCCACACCCGAACGAACGGATGGCAAACACGCCGATCTACAAAGCTTAATCGGAGCCGAGATCTATCGTAAAACCGCTGAGGAACTGTCTGGATCAGCCCTCGCAAAACACAAAGCCACTCAGATCAAAGTAAAACTTTCTCAACAGGAACGCGAACGCTACGATCGCTTAATTCAGATTCGCAATGCCTTTCTCAAAGAAGCCAATATCTACCTCAGCAGCGCTCAAGGCTGGCAGCGATTTGTGCAGGCGAGTGCCCGATCCAAAGCGGGACGCAAAGCCATGTTGGCCCATCGAGAAGCGAAAGCGATCGCCTTTGGCACTGAGGGCAAGCTGAGAGTTTTGGCGGATCTGCTGGCTCAACATCATCCCGAACGCACGCTGATTTTTACCGACGACAACGCCACGGTTTATCGCGTTTCCCAAGAGTTCTTAATTCCCGCAATTACCCATCAAACTCCGGTTAAAGAACGACACGAGATTCTCACGCGATTTAAGCAGGGAGACTACAAAACTTTGGTGGCTTCGCGAGTGTTAAATGAAGGGGTGGATGTGCCGGAGGCGAGTGTGGCGATCGTGCTATCAGGGACGGCTTCGACCCGCGAATACATCCAGCGTCTAGGGCGCATTCTTCGCAAAGGAAAAGACCCCACAAAACTGGCATTATTGTACGAAGTGGTGGCAGAGGATACGACTGAGGAAAACGTGTCTCGTCGGCGCAAAGGTGAAACGGCTCGATCATCAAAGTCCCATCAGCTAGAGTTGGTGCCTCCTACGATTTATGCGGTGCCTGCTAAGACGGTGCCTCGTGCGGCCGAATCTGAGGCGGATTGGGATGATTGGTCTTAGAGCTAGGAACGAGGGATGAGGGGTTGTCTTCGATGATCTGTTCCCCCTTTGGGGGTAATACGCTTCGCGAGAGGGATGAGGGATGAAAAATGACTTGTCGGAAGTGTTGAATCGGCTTAAAGAGTCTTCTCAGGGATTGTTGTGGATCAGTGAGTCAGAAGCGCCGTTTGAGGTGGTTGTTTGGGAAAATGAAGCGCAGGAGGAATTGAACGATCGTACCCTTCTCAGACATCTCGATCGTTCAGATACGTCTGTCGAGACCCAGGACTTTGATGCTTTTTTTGCAACGGCTACCCAAATTCAAGATTGGCAGAATGAGGAAGAACAAGCGATCGTTCATCAATATCAGCAGCTTGTTATCGCGCTCAAACAACATCTCCGAGATCTCAAAGTTTATCAACTGGGTGAAGTGAATTGTGACATCTACATTCTCGGAAAAACAGAAGCCGGACACATCGCAGGATTAACCACCCAAGCTGTAGAAACTTGAAATAGCGTTAACGTGAATTCGATGAGAGTTCTTCGCTTTGTTGTTTACGGCTTCTGCCCCCCAACCCCCAATTTTGGGCGACTTTTAGATCAGTTTTTTGGTTCAAAGTCCCTCACTGGTGGGGGATTTAGGGGGCTGCCGAGACGACAACCGCAGCGAAAGATCTCATCGAATTCACGTCAACCCGAAGAGAAACAGGGTTTAATTTCTCAGCCCTCAGCCCTCATCCCTCATTCCTCTCGCGAAGCGAAGTTCTCCCTCATCCCTCATCCCTGATCGACCTTCTCCTCAATCTGAACTTGAATCGCATCCGACACATTCGTTAAAAAGTTGTAGCCTGTGCGATCTTCTGTCAGATCAACGCTGACTCTAAATTTGCGCCAGTCGTCTTCTCGAATCCCTTGCTGATTGGGCATATCGACCGCAATGATTCGTGTTTTTGCATTCACGCCAGCCGTTCCTAATCCTGGTTTATCCAAGACGACGATGACTTTCCAAACGCGATCGGGAGCCGTAATTTTGACGTTGCTCTTGCCAATCGATCGTTTGTTGCCATAGCCACCCGCAATGATGTAAAGCTCTTTGCCCTGGGTGACTAACTCTCGGCAATAATCCTCCAAAACTCTCCACGGCCCCTGATTGTTGTCGGGCGCTTGAGGCAAAATATTAGTCATCAAAAACGTCGCAGAATTGTCTTCAGCATTGCGGCTACGATCGCCAGAAGGAGTGAGGTGTCCCCGGTCAAACCCACTGCCGTTGTAGTCACTCGATCGCACGGCATAAAATCTCTGAGGCAGACGCTCATCAGGGCGAAAATTATTGCTGCGCGGCACCTCTCCTAGCCAATCTCGGTTTAGCTGCCAGCTTGCCCAATTAGGAATATGCCGACTGTTATTGTAAGAAACCACATACTGAGGCTTTTCTAAGAGATAGTTGTTGGCATCAGTTTTGGCATTACTAGGATTGCCCATCATCAGATTAGGATTGATCACCGGAAGAATTGATTGGGGCGGTCGCTGCATCCATAAGCCACAGCCAACCACTATCAACAAAATCAGCGCGATCGCAACCCACCAGCCCCGTAATTTCATCATATTTGGCAGATCTGCCCACCATAAAGCTGACTTTAATTATGGCTTGAGCCAGCCTGTTGCAAGAATAATCGTTGATCACCCAGCGATCGTAGAGCGCTAAAGTAACGTGAATGGCGTTGCTGAATCAGGGGATGAATTGCCCCAAAGCGGAGGGAAACCCAGTGTTCAAAGTCCCCCAATTTTGGGGGATTTAGGGGGCGCAAAGATTGACACTTCCCACAGATTCATCCCTCCAATCAGCAACGCCACGTGAATTTCATGAGAGTTTTTCGCTTCGTTGTTCACAGCTTCTGCCTCCCAAGCTGCCAATTTTGGGGGACTTGAAGAGAAGAATCCTGGTT
>NZ_JBJPHU010000096.1:0-27362 GCF_052939515.1 Phormidesmis sp. 146-33 | reverse complement strand
TACTCAATCCCCAAACCCTAATCTAGTCGAGACTTTATTTTTTTGAAGGGTTGAGGGACTAGCATTTTTGAGATGGGGGACTGGTATTAATTGCAGCAGGAGCAAGTATTTGAGTACTCACAACAAAACTCAGCGCCCATCAGGGTTACAGAGAATTAACAACCCCAATGACTCATGCCTGACTCTGTACTCAAATCAGCAGTTTTGTAGCAAATGCATTTTATATAGTATGGTTCTGTCCAGACTGAACAAAGCTAAAAAATGATTGCAGACATTCCTTTATTTTTTATTTGTTTTGAGAAAAGCGCTAACTTAAATACAGAATTAAATTCTGGATCTTGCTGAAGACCATCCTCAACAATCGGCTTTCAGTTTTTAGTTAAAAAGCGCATCAAAAAGCGATCGACTTCCTCCTCCAACTCAGCTTTTGAGCCATCTTGAGGAGGGTTTTGAGTACAGGTCGGTTAGCCTAAAAAACGACCCAAAAAGACCTGCAAACATTGATTTTCCTAGCGTTTGAACTGAGTACAAAAAATACTACTACCCTCCTCAAAAAATACTCGTGCCCTCCCCAAAAAATACTCGCACCCCAACCCTAAAAAAACTTTGAGGGCTTGCTTGGTCTAGATTTGAGCGCTTGAGTACAGACTAATGATTTCAATAAATCTTACCGGGGGCTGCTCAATCAGGCTGCTTTCGAGTGGTTGCTATAACGTTCACAACACCAATCACTCAAGTCTCTCAACCAGGAACACAGGTTCTTTCAACCCAAAACCAAGGTTTAGGTTTCTCGGCAAGAGACACAGTGAGAGGAAGATGCAGCTACACCACACTCTGGGAATAACGTCGAAATGAAGTTGCTTGCTACAGCATTGACATAGGGTTCCAACGTGAACGAATCAAAGCTTCTAGCCTGCATTGGTAGGTTGTCTGTACCCAGCAACTTCAATCGATTTCTTAGAGAAACGGAACAACGGTCTTTCTCAGTGGCCCTATCCACCTAGCCCTGCCGAAATGCAATGACACCCCCCCCTTCTCCAGGACTACTCTCTCCTCCAGAAACACAGCCCGCGACGGATATTGTCATCACCAAAAATGCAGTGACTCAGACTAAAAGTGATAGCTGTGGGTGTAGTAGCAATCCCAGTGCCGCAACGACCCATGATCAACGAATGCTCGATCGCATCTCTAAACACCCCTGCTACAGCGAAGAAGCCCACCATCACTATGCTCGAATGCACGTTGCGGTCGCTCCTGCTTGCAATATTCAATGCAACTACTGTAATCGCAAATATGACTGCGCCAACGAAAGCCGTCCGGGTGTGGTGAGTGAGCTACTGACTCCTGAAGAAGCAGCCCATAAAGTACTGGTCATTGCTGGCAAGATTCCACAGATGACTGTCTTAGGCATTGCGGGCCCTGGCGATCCGCTGGCAAACCCCGAAAAGACGTTTCGCACCTTTGAGCTAATTGCGGACAAAGCACCGGATATTAAACTATGTCTCTCGACTAATGGCTTGATGCTGCCGGATCATGTCGATCGCATCAAAGCCCTCAACGTTGATCACGTCACTATCACGATTAACATGGTAGACCCAGAAATCGGGACAAAGATTTACCCGTGGGTACACTATCGCCGCAAACGCTACAAAGGTCTGGAAGCTTCACGAATCTTGCATGAGCGCCAAATGGAAGGCTTGCAGGCACTCAAAGAAGCCGACATTCTCTGTAAAGTCAACTCGGTGATGATTCCTGGGATAAATGATCAGCATCTGGTCGAAGTCGATCAAGAAATTCGCAAGCGGGGTGCGTTTCTGCACAACATCATGCCACTGATTTCCGCACCAGAACATGGCACTCACTTTGGTTTGACAGGACAGCGCGGCCCCAACCCCAAAGAACTGAAAAAGCTGCAAGATGAGTGCGCTGATAGCAACATGAAGATGATGCGTCACTGCCGCCAGTGCCGGGCGGATGCAGTCGGCTTACTAGGTGAAGATCGCAGTCAGGAATTCACCAAAGATAAGTTTATGGAAATGCCGGAACAGTACGACCTGGCACTGCGGCAGGAAGTTCATGCGGGCATTGAGCAATTTAAGGAAGACATCAAGCTGGCAAAAGCGAAAGTCAAGCCCAGTGAGCGTGTCAAAAACAGTCCCAAGATTTTAGTGGCAGTGGCAACTAAGGGCGGCGGGATTGTCAATCAGCACTTTGGTCACGCTAAAGAATTCCAAATCTTTGAAGTAGATGCCAACGAAGCGAAGTTTGTCGGGCACCGCAAAATCGACCAATACTGTCAAGGCGGCTATGGCGAAGATGCCACGCTGGAACATGTGATTAAGGCGATCGCTGACTGCAAAGCGGTTCTCGTATCCAAAGTGGGTGAATGCCCGAAAGCAGAACTGAGGGAATCAGGGTTGCAAGTAGTAGAAGCCTACGACGTGATTGAAAAGGTGGCCAGAGAGTTTTACGACCAGCACATTCAAGAGTTCTGAGTTTGAAGCCTGAACTTAACCTTTAACACTCAGACTCTGAAACCCCAACTTAAGGAGGTTGCTATGACCTACATGATCACCAGTCAGTGTATTGAATGTCATCGTTGTGAACCAACTTGCCCGACTGGGGCAATCACCCAAAATGAGCAACAGTATCAAATCAATTCTGAACGCTGTAACGATTGTGTGGGTCATTACTCTGTACCTCAGTGCTGGGCAGTTTGCCCCACCAATGGTGGATGTGTCCCAAACCTGGCAGTCTCACCGCTCTTTGTAGAGCCATCCGACGACTACTGGGGCACTTGGTTTAATACTTACAACCGTCTGGTGTCAAGGCTAAAAGCCAACCAACCCTCTGATTATTGGCAACGCTGGTTTGACACCTATTCACAAGCATTATCTCGACAGTTACACACCCCTCCATCAGTGGGAGTCAACGCATGAGTGCAGTCATTTATCTCGACAACAACGCTACAACCCAGGTAGATCCCGAAGTGGTCGCCGCAATTTTGCCCTATCTGACTCAGTATTACGGCAATCCTTCCTCAATGCACAGCTTTGGGGGACAGGTGGGCAAAGCCTTAAAGCAAGCACGCAGTCAGGTGGCTGATCTATTAGGGGCTGAAGAGTCTGAAATCATCTTTACCAGTTGTGGAACGGAAGGCAACAATACTGCAATTCGAGCAGCGATCGCTGCTCAACCCGATCGCAAACACCTGATCACCACTCAAGTCGAACATGCCTGTGTGTTAAATCTGTTCAAGCAGCTAGAAAAGCAGGGCTACACCGTAACTTACCTCTCAGTAGACCGTAAGGGTCAATTAGACCTGATGGAGCTAGAAGCGGCGATTACGGGCAGTACAGCGCTGATTTCGACCATGTATGCGAACAATGAAACGGGGACGGTCTTCCCGATCGAGCAAATTGGAGCGATCGCCAAAGAATACGGGGCTGCTTTTCATGTCGATGCGGTTCAGGTTGCCGGAAAATTGCCCTTGAATATGAAAACCAGCACCATTGATCTGATGACGATTTCGGGTCATAAACTACACGCTCCCAAAGGGATTGGTGCCCTCTTTGTGCGACGGGGATTTCGCTTTCGTCCCTTGTTGATTGGGGGACACCAGGAGCGGGGACGCAGAGCCGGAACAGAAAATGTCGCTGGCATTGTTGGATTAGGCAAAGCCGCAGAACTAGCGCAATTACACTTAGCAGAGGTTGCACAGGAAAAGAAACTGCGTGACCGCCTCGAAAAAGGGCTACTTGAGATTCCCAACACTGAAATTAATGGCGATCGTAAACATCGCCTACCCAACACCACCAACATCGGTTTCAAATACATCGAAGGTGAAGCGATCTTGCTCTCTCTCGATCAGTACGGCATCTGTGCTTCCTCTGGTTCTGCTTGTACGTCTGGTTCCTTAGAGCCGTCTCACGTCTTACGAGCAATGGGCTTACCCTACACGACGCTACATGGTTCCATCCGGTTTAGTCTTTCCCGGCATACTACCGATGCTGAAGTCGATCGCGTTCTAGAAGTCATGCCAAACATTGTTCAACGCTTACGTGATCTATCCCCCTTCAACAACGATCAAGCCGAGTGGCTACAAGACCGCCAAGAAGCAACCATCGGAGCTAGATAACTCATCAATCCCTTACTCTTCAGGAAACACCGCCATGTGGGACTACACCGAGAAAGTATTAGATTTGTTTTACAACCCTAAAAACCAGGGAGCGATCGCAGAGTCCGATGAATCCGGTATTGCAGTTGTGTTTGGCGAAGTGGGTAGTATTGCCTGCGGCGATGCTCTCAGACTGCACCTCAAAATCGAAGTAGAGGCAGACAAAATTCTGGATGCTCGGTTTCAAACCTTTGGGTGTACCAGTGCGATCGCTTCTTCTTCAGCCCTCACCGAACTGATCAAAGGCATCACCTTAGATCAAGCGTTGAACATCAGCAATCGGGATATTGCCGAGTATTTAGGCGGGCTACCAGAGGAAAAAATGCACTGTTCTGTCATGGGACAGGAAGCCCTGGAAGCTGCCATCTACAAGTATCGGGGCATTGAGATCGAACAGCATGAAGATGACGACGGCAAATTGATTTGTAGTTGCTTTGGGGTCAGCGAAAACAGAATTCGTCGCGTGGTGATTGAAAACAATCTGACCACCGTAGAACAAGTCACTAGCTATGTGAAAGCAGGCGGTGGGTGTAGTTCTTGTGCCGCAGAAATTGAAGATCTGATCGCCGCCGTACAACAAGAGAAAGATCTCACGGCTGTCAGAGTTGCCGCAGAGATTGCGACGGCCCAAAATCGCGTACTAACAACCGTACAAAAAATCAGCTTGATTCAAACCGTTTTACAAGAAGTGCGTCCTGTGCTGCTAGCAGATGGCGGTGATGTCGAACTCTATGACCTGGAAGGCGATGTCGTCAAAGTCCAGCTAAAAGGGGCTTGTGGCTCCTGTGAAAGCAGCACAGCAACGCTGAAAAACGCGATCGAAGTCCGGTTACGCGAACGTATCTTACCCAACTTAGTTGTTGAAGCAGTTTCATGAACCCTCAACTCGTTCTACTGATTCCGGTTGGGCGATCGCCCCCTGATGCGATTGGTTCCAACTCCCTAGCCCAGCAGCGTCTCAAACGCTGATCAACAACCCTCAAATTCTACAGGAGATCCTTCCATGACTGACGAAAGCATTAGACAGATAGCCTTCTATGGCAAAGGTGGAATTGGCAAATCTACGACCTCGCAAAACACGATCGCAGGCATGGCCGAACTCGGTCAGCGCGTCATGATCGTTGGCTGTGACCCCAAAGCAGACTCCACCCGCTTGATGCTACACAGCAAAGCCCAAACCAGCGTTCTACAACTGGCAGCCGAGCGAGGTGCAGTTGAAGACGTAGAACTCGAAGAAGTGTTGATGACTGGTTATCGCGATGTCCGCTGTGTTGAGTCAGGCGGTCCAGAACCCGGTGTTGGTTGCGCTGGACGGGGCATTATCACCGCCATCAACTTTCTCGAAGAAAATGGTGCGTATGAAGACCTCGATTTCATTTCTTACGATGTATTGGGTGACGTAGTTTGCGGTGGTTTTGCCATGCCCATCCGGGAAGGTAAAGCTCAAGAAATCTACATCGTGACCTCTGGTGAAATGATGGCGATGTATGCAGCCAACAACATTGCAAGAGGCGTTCTCAAGTATGCTCACTCCGGTGGTGTGCGTCTGGGTGGCTTGATTTGCAATAGCCGTAAGGTCGATCGAGAACTCGAACTGATCGAAACTCTGGCAAAACGGCTCAACACTCAAATGCTGCACTTTGTCCCCCGCGACAACATTGTTCAACATGCCGAACTGCGCCGCATGACGGTCATTGAATATGCGCCTGATAGCCAACAAGCCGCAGAGTATCGCACCCTCGCCAACAAGATCATCGACAACAAAAATCTCACCATTCCCACCCCCATCACCATGGACGAACTGGAAGATCTGTTAGTCGAATTTGGCATCCTGGGTGGCGAAGAAGAGTACGAAAAGGCAATCAAAGAAGGCACCAAAGCTCCCGCTGGTATTGCCTAGTCCATGAGGGGAGGGGTGGTAGATGAATTGCTAGAGATGGGCTATTTATCCACGCCCTGACTCATTCGCCTATCACTCCCCTACTCATCCACTCATCCTTTATCTAGAGAGGCAGAATATGACACCCCCAGAATTAGCGGCTCTCGAAGACACCGAAGCAGTAGCCGAACTTACAACCGCCGACAAAAAAGAGTTGATCAAAGAAGTTCTAGAAGTCTATCCTGACAAAGCTAAGAAGAAGCGGGAGAAGCACCTGAATGTCTTTGAAGAAGGCAAGTCTGATTGCGGCGTTAAATCCAATATTAAGTCGGTTCCTGGTTCAATGACCACTCGCGGCTGTGCCTATGCTGGCTCAAAAGGAGTAGTTTGGGGGCCGATCAAGGACATGATCCATATTAGCCACGGGCCAGTCGGCTGCGGCTATTACTCCTGGTCAGGTCGCCGCAACTACTACATTGGCACTACAGGCATTGATTCGTTTGGCACGATGCAGTTTACCTCTGACTTTCAGGAACGAGACATTGTGTTTGGCGGTGACAAAAAACTTGCCAAATTGATTACCGAACTCGATGAGCTATTCCCGCTTAACCGAGGTGTTTCGATTCAATCTGAGTGCCCGATCGGTCTAATCGGCGATGACATTGAAGCGGTCGCTAAAAAGGCGGCAAAAGAAATCGGCAAAACAGTCGTTCCGGTGCGGTGTGAAGGCTTCCGGGGCGTGTCGCAATCCCTCGGACACCACATTGCTAATGATGCTGTACGCGATTGGGTGTTTCCGCAATACGACAAAGAAAAGAAAGCCGGAAACATTCCTGATGGCACTCAGTATGATGTTGCCATTATTGGAGACTACAACATTGGGGGAGATGCCTGGTCAAGCCGGATCTTACTCGAAGAAAT
Organism: Phormidesmis sp. 146-33; assembly: GCF_052939515.1. Classification (NCBI taxonomy): domain Bacteria; kingdom Bacillati; phylum Cyanobacteriota; class Cyanophyceae; order Leptolyngbyales; family Leptolyngbyaceae; genus Phormidesmis; species Phormidesmis sp. 146-33. The sequence goes on along the minus strand of NZ_JBJPHU010000096.1, from coordinate 20,385 downwards.
TGGCTTGCGCGTCGTCGCTCAATGGTCAGGTGATGGCACTCTGCACGAAATGATCAACACGCCTTCGGTGAAGTTGAATCTGGTTCACTGCTATCGATCGATGAACTACATTTCCCGCCACATGGAAGAGACTTATGGCATTCCCTGGCTGGAGTACAACTTCTTTGGCCCGACTCAGATTGCGGAGTCTTTGAGAACGATCGCTGCTAAATTCGATGAAACCATTCAAGCGAATGCAGAAGCCGTCATTGCCAAGTACGAAGCCCAAACTCAGGAAGTAATCGCCAAATATCGCCCCCGTTTGGAGGGTAAAACCGTTGCGCTGATGGTCGGAGGTCTGCGTCCCCGTCACGTGGTTCCCGCCTTCTACGATTTGGGAATGCGACTGATTGGCACAGGCTATGAATTTGGACATAACGACGACTACAAGCGCACCACTCACTATGTAGAAGATGGCACGCTGATCTATGACGATGTTTCTGCCTATGAGTTTGAGGAATTCATCAAAGAACTGAAGCCGGACTTAGTCGCTTCTGGCATCAAAGAGAAGTACGTCTTCCAAAAAATGGCGCTTCCCTTCCGTCAGATGCACTCCTGGGATTACTCCGGGCCTTACCACGGCTACGACGGATTTGCGATCTTTGCCCGCGACATGGATCTGGCGCTCAACAGCCCCACCTGGAGCTTGATTGGCGCACCGTGGAAAAAGGCTGAAGCGACTGCATAACGAGATGGGACGGGGGATGACATTGTTTCTAACTCCCCCACTCCCAGTCTAAACTTTCCCCTACTTCCAAACTTTGGAGAACACCCATCATGGCTCAAAACAACATCGATAAAATTAAAGATCACGCCGAGTTATTTCACCAGGACGAGTATCAGGAACTATTTGCTGCCAAGAAAGAGTTTGAAGGGGGACATGATCCCGATCTCGTAGCTCAAACCGCCGAATGGACAAAGACCTGGGAATATCGCGAGAAAAACTTTGCCCGTGAAGCACTCACCGTCAACCCTGCAAAAGCCTGTCAGCCTCTCGGTGCAATTTTGGCAGCCGTTGGGTTTGAAGGTACTCTGCCCTTTGTTCATGGGTCTCAGGGATGTGTGGCATACTTTCGATCGCACTTCACCCGCCACTTCAAAGAGCCTTTCTCAGCAGTTTCTTCGTCTATGACCGAAGATGCAGCAGTGTTTGGGGGACAAAACAACATGATCGATGGCTTGGCTAACAGCTATAGCCTCTACAAGCCCAAAATGATTGCTGTCTGCACCACCTGCATGGCAGAAGTGATTGGAGATGATCTACAAGCTTTCATCAACAATGCTAAGACCGCTGGGTCAGTGCCCCAAGAATTTCCAGTGCCCTATGCTCACACACCTAGCTTTGTCGGCTCTCACATCACGGGCTATGACAACATGATCAAGGGCATTCTGTCTAATCTGACCAAAGAGCAGAAAGCAGAAACCACCAACGGCAAGATCAATTTTATTCCTGGCTTTGAAACCTACATTGGCAACCTGCGAGAAGTCAAACGGATTGCGTCACTGTTGGGTGTCAACTATACCTTATTGGCTGACAACTCCGATTATCTCGATTCGCCCAATGATGGGGAATACCACATGTATCAAGGCGGCACTACCCTAGAAGATGCCGCAGACTCGATCAATGCAGAAGCCACGATCGCTTTCCAAGCTTACTCCACCACCAAAACTCGCGAATATATTGAAAAAGACTGGAAACAGCCGACTTCGGTTGTTCGTCCAGTGGGCATTCGCGGCACTGATGACTTTCTGATCAAGCTGTCTGCTCTCACAGGTCAGCCGATTCCCAAAGAACTAGAAGAAGAGCGGGGTCGGGCGGTCGATGCTCTCACCGATTCTCAAGCATGGCTACATGGCAAGCGAGTGGCGCTGTATGGCGATCCGGATCTGGTAATTGGACTGGTGCAGTTTCTATTGGAAATTGGCGCAGAACCTGTTCACATTGTCGTGAGCAATAGCAATGATGTGTTTGAAGCGGAACTACGATCGCTGCTCGACTCCAGTCCTTTTGGTGCAGGCGCAACCATTTGGGGCGGCAAAGATCTGTGGCATCTGCGATCGCTTCTATTCACCGAACCCGTAGACTTGCTAATCGGTAACTCCTACGGCAAGTACCTGTGGCGTGATACCCACACTCCTCTCGTGCGAATTGGCTACCCCATCTTCGATCGTCATCACCTGCACCGCTACAGCACCTACGGCTATCAGGGCGCAATCAACTTGTTGAATTGGATTGTAAACACCCTGCTAGATGAACTCGATCGCAACACCAACATTCCCTCGAAGACGGACATCTCCTTTGACCTGATTCGCTAACAAACCCTGGACGGGCGGGGCTACCAACTACGGCTGCGATCGCTCAATCAACCCGCCCTCTCTTCACCCCCTATAGGTTGCTATGGCTACTTTCACCCCGCCCTCTGATCACCTCTGCCCGTCCTCACCTCCTCCGACTGTCCTTCTCGCTCCCATCCGTCGCTGGATCGATCGCATCGAAATTCATACCCCACGCCAAGCTCATTGGATTTGCAAACTCATTCCCTGCACCTGTCCCTTTGAACGTGAATTTACCTTGTTTGGGCACTTCTTCCACACGCCCCCGCTGTGTGAACTCAATCCCTTCTACAACGAGTTTGTTTTCCTCCGATTCCGCGCCCTAAGCTACCTCTCAGATGTTTGCGGCGAAGACGTTGAGAAGTACATTTGTTAGCTGTTAAGTAGAAGGGTTGAATTAATTGTAAAACGCCGAGAAAGACCCTCACCCCAACCCTCTCCCGCAGGAGAGGGAGCAGGAGTCCGGTTCCTCTTCTCCTTGGGGAGAAGGGGTTAGGGGATGAGGGTCTTCAATTTAATTACACCCACTTACTTAGCTGTTAGTTTTACTTTCCTCCCTCCTCCCTCTTCCCTCCTCCCCCACCCCCCATCCTGCTATGAAACTCACTCAAGGCAAAATCAACGAACTTCTGAGCGAGTCAGCTTGTGAACACAACCACAAGAAAGAGGGCAAAAAAAATAAATCTTGCACTCAGGTCGCGCAACCCGGAGCCGCTCAGGGAGGCTGTGCCTTTGATGGTGCAATGATTGCTCTGGTGCCGATTACCGATGCTGCTCACCTGGTACATGGGCCGATCGCCTGTGCTGGAAATTCCTGGGGCAGTCGGGGCAGCTTGTCTTCTGGCCCTATGCTCTACAAAATGGGCTTTACCACCGACCTGACCGAAAACGAAGTCATCTTTGGCGGTGAGAAAAAGCTCTATAAAGCCATTCTAGAAGTCAAAGAGCGCTACAATCCTGCGGCTGTGTTTGTCTACTCCACTTGTGTTACAGCATTGATTGGCGATGATTTAGATGCTGTGTGTCAGAAAGCCGCCGAGAAAACGGGAGTTCCCATTATTCCCGTCAATTCTCCTGGGTTTATTGGGAGTAAAAATTTAGGCAATCGAGTCGGTGGAGAAAGTCTCCTGGACTATGTTGTGGGCACTCGTGAGCCAGAAATCACCACGCCTTATGACATTAACCTAATTGGCGAATACAACATCGCCGGGGAACTGTGGGGTGTATTACCCTTGTTTGAGAAATTAGGGATTCGGGTGCTGGCACAGATCACAGGCGACGGACGCTACCAGGATATTGCTTGCTCCCATCGCGCCAAACTCAATGTGATGATTTGCTCCAAAGCATTGATCAACATGGCTCGCAAAATGGAGGAGCGCTACAACATTCCCTATATCGAAGAGTCCTTCTACGGGGTTGCAGATATGAATCGCTGCTTGCGGAACATTGCCGCCAAAATCGGGGATGCAAATTTACAGCAGCGTGTCGAACAATTAATCGCTGAAGAAACACTCAAATTAGACAATGCCCTAGCTCCCTATCGAGAACGGCTGAAAGGCAAACGAGTCGTGCTTTACACAGGTGGAGTCAAAAGCTGGTCAATTATTTCTGCGGCTAAAGACCTGGGGATGGAAGTCTGTGCGACTAGCACCAAAAAAAGCACCGAAGAAGACAAAGCCCGCATCAAAGAACTCCTCGGTCAAGACGGCATCATGATGGAAAAAGGCAATGCTCAAGAACTTCTGCGAGTGATTGCTCAAACCAAAGCAGACATGCTAATAGCCGGGGGACGTAACCAGTACACTGCCCTCAAAGCCAAAATTCCCTTTCTCGACATCAATCAAGAGCGTCACCATCCCTATGCAGGCTATGTCGGCATGGTGGAAATGGCAAGAGAGCTAGAAGAAGCCCTGTATAGCCCAGTTTGGGCACAAGTTCGCAAACCTGCCCCTTGGGAGACGGAGGTGATCTAATGGCAACCATTACAACGCCCAGAAAGTCTGTTGCAGTCAATCCACTCAAGCAAAGTCAGCCTCTGGGGGCAGCGTTAGCCTTTCTCGGTCTAAAAGGCATCATGCCCTTGTTTCACGGTTCTCAAGGCTGTACGGCCTTTGCAAAAGTTATGTTAGTGCGTCACTTCCGGGAGGCGATTCCGCTGTCTACTACCGCTATGACCGAAGTTAGTACAATTTTGGGCGGCGAAGAGAATGTAGAACAAGCCATCCTGACGCTGGTAGAAAAGTCGAAACCATCCATCATCGGACTTTGCACCACAGGACTCACCGAGACTCGCGGCGATGATATGGCAGGCATTCTACAAAACATTCGCAAACGCCATCCCGAACTGCATGATTTACCGATCGTCTTTGTCTCCACGCCCGATTTTAAGGGTGCGTTGCAGGATGGATTTGCCGCAACGGTTACTAGCATCGTCAAAGAGCTACCGCGATCGGGAGAAACCCGTCCCAATCAAATCACGCTTCTAGTTAGTTCAGCCTTTGCACCAGGGGATATCCAGGAAATCAAGGAGATAGTGGCTGCGTTTGGACTAACTGCGATCGCGGTTCCTGATCTCTCCCGCTCACTAGATGGGCATTTAGATGATTCCTATAGCAGCGTGACGAGCGGCGGTACACCCTTAGCTGAACTTCGTGAGATTGGTAGCTCGGTCTATACCGTGGCGTTGGGTGAAAGTATGCGAAGTGCTGCCGAAGCATTGCACAATCAGTTTAGTATCCCTTACGAAGTGTTTCCCAGTTTGAGCAACCTGGCTGCGATCGACAGCTTCTTAGAAGGACTGTCAGACCTGAGTGGGCTACCTGTGCCAGAGAAGTACCGCCATCAGCGCAGTCAATTGCAAGATGCCATGCTGGACACTCACTTCTTTTTTGGGCGCAAACAAGTCTCCCTGGCAATGGAACCCGACCTGCTCTGGTCAATGGTTCACTTTCTGCAAAGTATGGGGGCAGAGATTCAGGCAGCGGTCACGACGACCAAATCGCCCTTACTAGAAACTCTGCCTGTCCATAGTGTAACCATTGGGGATCTAGAAGACTTTGAACAACTAGCCGCCGGGTCTGATTTGTTGATTGGGAATTCCAATGTTGCGACGATCGCCCGTCGTCTTCACATTCCCCTCTACCGCATGGGATTTCCAATCTTCGATCGTCTCGGCAATGGTCAACGCTGCACTGTCGGCTATCGCGGCATGATGCAACTGCTATTTGACCTCGGCAACTTGTTTTTAGAACAGGAAGAAACACAGGTAAAACATTAAGGAGGAACCCCTATGAAAATAGCCTTCACCACAAGTGACAACATTCATATCAATGCTCACTTTGGTTCTGCAAACAAGATTGATGTCTATGAAGTCGATCAAACCCGATATGACTTTGTAGAAACGCTCCGATTTGACGGAAACCTCAACGAGGATGGCAACGAAGATAAGCTGTTACCCAAAATTGAGGCACTGTACGATTGCACGATCGTCTATGTGTCCACGATTGGCGGAAGCGCGGCGGCTCGTCTAATCAAGCAAAAAATCACCCCGATCAAAGCTCAGTCTGAGGAACAAGAAATCATTGATGTTCTCACAAAACTGGTGCAAACGCTGAACAGCAGTCCTCCACCCTGGCTGAGAAAAGCCCTTCAGCAACGTCGCCCCATTGATGAACTTGACCAACTGGATGACATTAAGGAAGAAGTAACTGTATGACCACTCAACTACCGACAACCGAAACCACGATCGCTCCTTTTCTCAAAGCGATCGCTCAACAAATTCGCGCCAATGATCCCTATGGCACCTATCGCAACTGGTCAGATGAGCTATTGCTCAAGCCCTATGTGGTCAGCAAAGCCCAGAAGCGTGAAATCTCCGTAGACGGGGACGTAGACCCGGTTACTAAAGGTCGAATCCTGGCATTCTATCGAGCGATCGCGCATCAGATTGAAGAAGAAACCGGGCTTCTCTGTCAGGTCGTCATTGATCTCAGTCATGAAGGCTTCGGCTGGGTGCTAGTGTTCTCAGGTCGCCTGCTAGTTGTTTCCAAAACACTGCGCGATGCTCAACGGTTTGGATTTGACTCGCTCGAAAAGCTAGAAGCAGAAGGCGCAAAAATCATCGCATCCGGCATTAGTCTCGGAAACCGCTTCCCCGAAGTTGGCACACTTTAGAACACGATCGGAGGCCTATGGCTCAAACAACCACAAACACAGCTACAAACATTGAGGAACTTAAAACTCAAATCAAACGCCTCAATAGCAAAGCCGGACAAATGAAAATGGATCTCCACGATCTAGCGGAGGGGCTACCGACAGACTATGAGCGCCTAACTGAGGCAGCCAGCGAGACTTACCAAATCTATCGACAGCTTGATCAACTCAAACAACAGCTAAAGCAATGGGAGAAGAAATAATGGCTAAAACGCTGGCTCAATTCAATCAACTGGTGAATGCAGAAGAGTACCTCGAATTCTTTGAGCTTCCCTATGATCCACAGTTCGTCAATGTCAATCGGCTACACATCCTGCAAAAATTTTCCTCATTGATCAAAGCGATCGATTTCGAGTCTCCACTCACCGAATCGGAAACACTCGAACAGTATCAAGCTGCACTAGAACGAGCCTACAACACGTTCACCACAGCTTCGCCCCTAGACGAAAAACTGTTCAAGGTCTTCAATGACAGACCTCAAAATGTAGTGCTGCTGTCCGAGATTGGCGCTGATTAGTTCACTCAGGAGATGACATCGTGAAAACGCTTACCCCAACAGAGTTAGAGCGCTATCGCCGCCAGATCATGCTGCCCGGATTTGGTGAAGCGTCACAGCAACGACTAAAAGACGCCACCGTTCTCGTCACAGGAGTCGGCGGACTAGGGGCAACGGCTGCACTCTATCTGGCAGTCGCAGGAGTCGGACGGCTCATCCTATTACGTGGAGGTGAACTGCGACTAGATGACATGAACCGTCAGATTTTGATGACTCATGACTGGGTAGGCAAACCACGAGTCTTCAAAGCAAAAGAGACCCTGGAGGCAATCAATCCCGATGTGCAAATCGAGGCGATCTGTGAATATGTCATCCCTGAAAATGTAGATGCTCTAGTGCAATCGGCAGATGTTGTTCTCGACTGTGCCCACAACTTCACGGAGCGGGATTTGTTGAATGCTGCTTGTGTAAGATGGGGCAAGCCGATGGTAGAAGCAGCCATGAACGATATGGAAGCCTATCTAACAACGATCATTCCAGGTTTAACGCCTTGCCTGTCCTGTATCTTCCCCGAAAAGCCAGAGTGGGATAAGCGTGGCTTTGGCGTGTTGGGTGCAGTTTCAGGGACACTAGCCTGTCTCACCGCCTTAGAAGCCATCAAGCTGATCACAGGGCTGGGCACACCACTGCTCTCTCAGCTACTAACCATGAATTTGAGCCATGCTGAGTTTGCCAAACGCCATCCTTACCACGATCCCAATTGTCCTGTGTGCAGCAACACAAGCCGACGACTCACAGGTGCAGCCATCCAGGAGGCACCATGCTATCGCTAATAGTGCTGGCAAGCTCGATCGCGGTCATCTACATCAGCTACAGAGTCATAGATGACATCACACGCTTGCTCATTAAACTAATTGGGCTACTCGGACTGTTTTTGAGTCTAGTGTATGTTCCCTTGTTGATTAAAGTGCTGATTGTAGTCGCAATTTCTGTGATCCCCTGTACTCAACAGCCTTATTTACGACAGATTCGCTGTTCTCCGTTCTGCATTGTTCGCTCAAACTGTCCCTACTCCTCGATTGAATCAAACTCGACTGACTAAGCTATACAATTTCTGGAGGAAATCTCATGACTGTTACCCTGACCGAAAAAGCTGAATTTCGTCTGCGTGCCTTTCTACAAGGTAGTGCCAATCCATCCCCGGACAAAGGCATTCGGGTGGGTGTCAATGATGGCGGCTGCAATGGCTATGAGTACACCATTGATATTGCCAATGCTCCTCGCCCAGATGACCTGATCGAACAGCAAGGCAAAGTTCGCGTCTACATCGATCCCAAAAGTGCGCCTCTGTTGCAAGGGGTCGTGATTGATTTTCTCGAAGGGCTAATGGAGAGCGGCTTTAAGTTTAGTAACCCCAATGCAACAGATACCTGTGGCTGCGGCAAGTCCTTTCAGGCGGGAGATTGTACTCCTGCGGCTGTCCCGTGTAGTTAGTCAACACTCAACAACCATTCAATCCTGGAGAACACCACTATGGCAACCTATCAAGTCCATCTAATCAACAAAAAACGGGCGATCGACCTGACAATCCCCGTTGAAGACACGACAACCATTCTAGAAGCTGCCGAAGACCAAGGAATCGACTTACCTTCGTCTTGTCAGTCGGGATCTTGCTCTAGCTGTGTGGGCAAAGTGGTCGAAGGTGAATTGGATCAATCAGACCAAGTGTTTCTTGATGAAGAGCAAGTCACTAAAGGCTTTGTGCTGCTGTGTGTTGCCTATCCTCGCTCTGACTGCACGATTCGCACCAATCAAGAAGCTTACCTGGTTTAGTAGCGGACTCCAATCTTGAAGACTCTCAGAGGGCAAATTTGATGTTGACCACAGGATTTTCGGTTCAGGGAGCATCGCTAAGACTACTGCGATCGCATGAACATGCTGTAATCACTCGTACGAATACATTGTGTGATACGACTGCACAAAAGTTGAGAAAACTCGGACTCATTCCAGGACAATCGATCGCCGTAGAACAGCGATTTCCCCGTTTTATCGTCCGCGTGGGCAGCGATCGACATGCATTAGATGAAACAACAATGAACGCTATCTATGTCCGAATTGTTGAACGTTAATGTTCAGGCATGTTCAAGCATTGATTAGAGAGTCGTAACAATGGCTACACAACCAATTTCTAATGAGGTGGCATTAAGGATTGCGCTTTCCTCAAGGCTATTTCCAGAGCTTTCGATGTCCGATTTTATCGAGATGCTCCAGACCTATTTGGGCGATTTGGATGAAACGAGTTTGAGCAGAATCACAGTAACGAACTTGAAAACCGCCCTCGGACAAACCTACGAACTCGATGGCGAGGAACATGGGGAAGACGCGGACGCTGCCGACATTGCTATCTTCAAAAAGGCCGTCAGAATACTGTGGGGCGAATTCGATGATATCGATCAGTTGCCATCCATTCAGAGCTATCAAGACGGAGAGATGCCCAATTCCATTCGAGTTGCGGTGGCTTCCAACAATCGAGAAGCTTTAGATGGGCATTTTGGTTCCTGCCTGCGTTATCTGATTTATCAACTCTCTACCGAAGAGATTCGGTTAATCGATATTCGCTCCGCGATCGAAGCTGATTTGTCAGACGACAAGAATGCTTTTCGAGTCGGATTGATTCGAGATTGTCCGGTACTTTACATTGTTGCGATCGGCGGCCCAGCCGCAGGAAAAGTCGTACAAGCTGGCATCTATCCCATCAAAAAAGAAGGTGGTGGTGCGGCCAGAGTCATGCTCAGTGAGTTACAACAAGCGATCGCTACGTCTCCTCCCCCCTGGCTGGCCAAAATTTTGGGAGTGGTCGAGGGCGATCGAGTCAAAAACTACAAAGCCTTGGTATAGAGGCACGGATAGTCATGATTAGAACGTTAGGCATGAATCGATTTGACCAATGTGTTCTCAACATCGGATTAATTAATCTCTGTAATCAAGAGAGCTACGTAGGTCAAGAAATCCGTCGGTTGCACAACTTGGAACACGATGTGCCAGACGATCCCTGGCGAAGGCTGCATCAGATCACGCTCTACATTCCCCACCCTGACCAGCAATATGATGGAATCACGCTAGAAGCCGGACTGACCAAAGGCTACAACATTGAGGTGAAGGTCGTTGCAGACACCAGCCAGATCCCCTACAAAGTTCCTCAAGGCGGGCAGTTTGTCGTCGTGATGAAACAAAAGGGCTTGGATGCTGGGTTTGCGATCGCCGCCACCGGAATATTCATCCGTCCGCTTGCCCTACTTAGCTTGGACGTAATCACAGACATCACAACGCCTGAATATCAGTCAATTGTGGTTCAACATCCCATCATTCGAGACTATCCCTCCAATTGGCAGGATAACCTTGACCAATTCCTCAACCAAACAATCCCCTATGAAGCCTTACCAAATCTAGTAGGATATGTTGACCGAGCATTGAATCCAGACTATCGTCCCCCCAGTTGGGATGAAGTTCACCTGGCAGCCAAAGGCTTTGCTGGGGTTTGAAGTCCAGTCCGTTTTGACTCAGAGCAATCAATCATCATCTCAAGAGGATACTAGCCATGACGACATTTACCGGATTAACCTTTGGCGGCAAAGTTTGGACACCTAAATTTCTGCAAGAGATCGATATTACGCGCTGTATTGGCTGCGGCAGATGCCTAAAAACCTGTGGACAGGGAGTAATGGCATTGCGGGCACTCAATGAAGATGGAGAGTTTGTAGACAGTGAGGATGAAGATGAAGAATTTGAACGCAAGGTGATGACGATCGCAAATGTAGACAATTGCATTGGTTGTGAAGCTTGTGCTAGGGTTTGTCCTAAAAATTGTCAGACTCACACCGAATTAGCGATCGCTTAACTATGACTCAATCCAGCCACCCTATCGAACACAATTGGGCGACGTACTATCAAGCAGTAGAGGGTCGCCCACCGCGTGAAACATTGCTAAAAGCGCTGGCTTCTTTTGCTGCGGGGCCATTCGATTATCCTCGATTGGCAGTGGATTTGGGCTGTGGTGATGGTCGAGATACTGTGGAACTGCTGCATCGAGGCTGGCGCGTTTTAGCCATTGATGGCGAACAAAAAGCCTTCGATCGCTTGCTTACCCGTCCTGATCTCAATCGTGGTTTGCTACAAACTCAACTGATGCGTTTTGAAACCTTAACCTTGCCTCGCTCAGTTGATTTGATCAATGCCAGCTTTTGCCTGCCTTTTTGTCCACCTGCAAGCTTCCCTGACCTATGGCAAACCATCGTCACCTCGCTCAATCCAGGCGGACGGTTTTGTGGTCAGTTGTTTGGCGATCGCGACTCCTGGACTATTTATCCTAATCGCACTCATCACACACGCCAACAAGTTGAAGTACTCCTACAGTCCTTAGAAGTTGAGTGGTTAGACGAAGAAGAACATCCGGGAGTCACGGCGATCGGGGAGGAAAAGCACTGGCACATTTTTCACATTGTTGCTCGTAAAAAAGCTTGATGTGATCTGGAAGAACCTTTAGTCGATCGCAACCATCACGTCACTGGACTTCACGATCGCATAGGCTGTCTTACCCACACTCAACTCCAACTTTTCTGCTGAAGCTTTCGTGATAATGGCGGTGATTTCAACGCCTGCTGCAATTTCCAAAACAACTTCTGTGTTTACTGATCCAACTTCGATCGCTTTGACCGTTCCTTTAAGGGCATTCCGCGCACTAATTTTCATGCTTAGTTCCTTATTTAGTTCAGTAAAATCTACTTTACTACAGTTATATAAGATCAGGGCGAATAGGTTGCTATATTCATATTATTGTTTATATGGTCGATTTTGCAGCCATCATGATGCTTTCAGCAAAATTAGCCGCAGTGGGTCGAGTTGGACTAGCCAGGGAAGCGGCTTTTGTTTTAGGATTTCCCACTTCTCCTTAAAAACTTCTGCCTGGATGTGATAGTTCTGGAGATGAGTCGGCTCAGTATTAAACTTGAGAAACACAGTCATCCGGTGAGGCGTTTCGCTTGTAGAAACTAACCAGCAACGAAAGGTATTTTCCTGGTCGAGCCGATCGACAAACCGAATTTGATGGGCACGAATTCCCACATAAGCAAGGCGATCAGGAAAAGGCTCAATCACCCGCAGAGCAATGCCCCAATCGGCTGCCAAAACAACTTGTTCTGCAATCACTTGCGTGAGTGAAATGTTTTTACAACCCGTCAACTGAGCCACCCCTAGCATTTCAGGTCGCTCAAAAATGTGGTACTTAGAACCCACAGTAAGGGCGTGCCCCTCCTTTAGCACCAACAACTGATCACAGATCCGGTAAGCTTCTTCTAGATTGTGCGTGACCAACAGACTCGCCCCGTTAAAGCGCCGTAGCCGTGTAATCACTTCCTGTTCCATGTGGCTTCGCAGATGTGTGTCTAGAGCCGAGAAAGGTTCATCTAGCAGCAAGACTTCCGGTTCGCTTGCGAGGGCCCGTGTCAGCGCAACTCTTTGTTGCTGCCCACCCGAAAGCTGACCGGGATAGCGATCGCCATATCCCTCTAGTTGCACCGCTTTGAGGTGAGCCTCTACCCGCTGTTTAACTTCTCTGGCAGAAAGAGACTTGGGTAAGCCAAACGCAATGTTTTTTGCCACGGTCATGTGGGGAAACAGGGCATAGTTTTGGACTAAAAACCCAATTCGACGATCGCGGCTCGGAACATTAATTCCCTTTTTAGCATCAAACAAAACCCGCTCGTTTAGTACAATTTGTCCGCTAGTTGGGCTTTCTACCCCAGCGATACACTGCAATAACATACTTTTGCCTGCTCCCGACCCGCCCAAGATTCCCAGAGTCGATTGGGTCACATCAAATGCTAGATCGAGATCAAAATGAGCAAGCCGCTTGTGGATGTTGACGACTAGCCCAGACAAACGACTACTCGGCGATCCTGGTTTCGCAGAGAGAACTGGAGCATAAACTACTTTTTGGGTCGCTGTCACGGATGTGCCATTAACTCGCCGCTTTTGTCTATTGGCTTGCCAGAAGTTGACCGCAATGATCCCAGATAGTGAAATAAATAGAATGGCAACTGCCCAAAACCAGGCTTCATTCATGGCTCCGGCTTCTACCGCAAAGTAGATTGCCATCGGAATTGTCTGAGTCTGCCCAGGAATGTTACCCGCCAGCATCAGAGTGGCACCAAACTCGCCCAGGGCACGAGCAAAGGACAGCACCGCTCCCGCAATGACTCCAGGCAACGCCAGAGGTAACATAATCTGCCGAAACACCGTCCATTCAGAAGCGCCGAGTGTCCGAGCAGCGGCTAACAAGTTGCGATCGACCTGTTCAAAGGCACCCAGCGCCGTCCGATACATCAAAGGAAAGGATACGACTGTCGCGGTGATCACTGCCCCATACCAGGTAAAAACGACACTCAGATCTAGCGATCGCAACAAGTTACCAACGGGGCCATTTTTTCCAAACAACAACAGCAGTACAAACCCAACAACCGTCGGCGGCAAAATCAGCGGAGACACAAAGATCCCTTCTAGCAGCGATTTCCCCTTACCCCGATAGCCCAGCATCCAGTAAGCCACAGCGATCCCTGCAAAAAAGGTAAAGACCATTGCCAACAGTGATACTTTAAGTGAAATCCAGAGAGGAGAGAGGTCTGGTAGAAGAGCGATCGCGGCATTCATTGTGGTCGTTGTCTTTAAGATTAATTCGACGTGAGTTTTTTGCTTCGTTGTCTGACGCTTCTGCTGCCCACTCCCGTTCTAGGAAGCTGTTAGCAAGACTTTAGTTCAAAATTCTGGATGAATAAAGGCTTTAAGAGAGGACAGATAGAATACGATTCAGCTATCTAGAATGCAGGAGAACCGCCTTAAAACATCACGTGAAGTGCATTCTTCCTCCCTCATCCCTAGTCCTAATCCGGCACAACAAACCCATGCTTTCGCCAAACGCTTTTCGCTTCGCTACTGGACAAATATTGCAAAAACGCTTTTGCCGCATCAATGCTTTTGCTTCTCTCTAAGACTGCGGCGGGATAAACGATCGGCGAATGAGCAGACTCATCCACAACGACAGCTACTTTCGCCTGGTCAGAAATTTTGGCATCTGTAGCATACACAAACCCAGCGTCAGCATTACCACTTTCGACCGATGCCAGCACCTGCCGCACACTATTGGCATAGACCAGCTTTGGTTTCACCGCTAGCAAATTCAGCTTTTGCAAGACCTGTTCGGTATATTGCCCCACCGGAACGCTCCGAGGTTCACCGCTAGCGATCCGCTTAATCTGTGGCTGCTTTAAGCTATCAAGGCTAGTCACACTAGACCCTTTGGGTACAATCAAAACGAGCCGATTCATGGCTATATTAGTCCGAGTGTCAGGCACCAGTGCGCCTTGTTGATCGAGCGTATCGACCTGACGCTTTGCAGCAGAGATAAAGATATCGGCGGGTGCGCCCTGCTCAATTTGCTGCAACAAAGACCCAGATGCCCCAAAACTAAAGGTGAGATTCAGATTAGCATGGTTCTTTTGATACAGTGGCTTAATCTCCTCTAGCACCTCTTTTAGGCTAGCAGCCGCAGAAATCAGTAGCGTAGGATTGGCTTGCGCTAACTCAGACTGAACAAACCGTAACCCGATCGCGAGAGAAAGACCCGTCAACGTGGCAATCAGAAAAATTAGAAACCGCTTACGTTTCATACCATCATCCCTAAAAGCCTAAAGAGTAAGGAATATATCTCCTGAAATGTATCTCCTAATTAAAGACGGCTGTGGGTGCGTTCGGTGGTTAAAATTTGAGCGATCGCGTCTGGCAAGTCTTCTAACCCGGTGTCTGCCTCAGTCGCCTTGACAGGAGATCTAAAGCTATAGTTTGGGTCACACTCGCCCGTATCATAGACTTGCAGTACCCATTGGTCAGGGAGTCCTTCTACACCAATTTCTACAACGTGCCAGGTTTCTCCCACAGGGCGCACACTCAGCACCGAAAACCATTCTTGATCATCTGGTGCGATCGTCAGATCATCCATTAAAAAAGCGATCGCTTGCTGCCCCGCCTCCGTTGTGGTCAATTCTGAAATCATTGTTTTCTCCGGTTAGTGGTTACTGTTCTGGTGAAACTTGAGGATATAGCCCCAGTTCTTTACTCAGTTGTCGCGCAACATGAATCAAAAACTTTGCAGCGTCCTGATTGTCTTGATGTGCCATCATCATCGCGACTTGCATCAAAGCTTTGACCAATCCGGCATCTAGCAAATCTGGCTGATTGTCTAAAATCTGTGGCTCTTGCCCACTGGGACACTTGAGAAGCTGATCGATCAAATTGAAGTACTGGTCTTGACGAGGTTCTGGCATGGTAGTTGGGGATGAGAACTAGAAATTTTTGGCAGTATGCGCCACAAAATCAAACTCAAAGCGCTTGGAATGATGAGTTTCGCCATAGAGACCAAAGGTGACGATCGGCGCGTCGCCCAGAGCTTCTACGGAGTGGATCGCGTCAGGGGTAAAGCTGATGACATCTCCTGGCAATAAGATCACCTCAGACATTGGCTCGACCCGATCTGGAAACTGTGAGTCAGGAGTCCGTTTGTCTCTAAGTTTTAGATGTGGCTGCGTCGAAAGATAGACCTGTAGTTGTCATACCAAATCAATTTTCATACTAAATCAATTTATAGATGCTAGAGATCTTTGACCTCCCCAACCCCTCCTTGGTCAGGAGGGGAGCCGGAAAATTCCACCTTGATCAGGGGGATGCCAACGGCAGGGGGGTGGAGGATCTGTCGCGATGAAAAATCAAATTGGTATCAGGAGATTAGTTGACTTTCTTCGGTTAGTCCATATCTCTAGTGCAGGACACTCATCGGGCAGAAGATTGGGACTCTAGACCCTCAAGCAGGGAAGGCACCACAACGGAGAGGTTTCTATAGTCTTCAAACATCTTCTAATAGCGCTTCCAGTTTTAAAAGCAACGCCTGAGCTTGAGGCCATCGTTGAGGATCTTCCCACAACTTAACTTTCACGAGTCGTCGATAAAGGGTTGTTACAAGCGATTGGGGAGACTGTGGCTCTGGCTTGGATTGGATAGACTTAATGCAGGCTCTAATCCGATTAAGAGAAAGGTTATCTTTGATCGCTTGGTCTAGCAGCGTCTGACGTTGAGTGTCGTCTTTGACGCGGGCGATCGCGATCGCCTTGGTGTAAGCAATCTTGCCACAGCGAATCGCCTCCAAAATCTCGTTGGGTAAGTTGAGTAAAGGCAATCGGTTACAAGTGAATGAGAGCCAGTTCATGAGACCCAAATCTCGAAAAACAGACTCAATCTGCTGTTCTTGTTCTGACTTGAAATTAGGAATAACGTTATTCCTGTCAGTAGTCTCTTTTTCAAACGTGTTTTTCATCTGATAAAGCAACGTTGGAATCGACTGGACTGGCCTCTCTAATCGAAACGCAAGAAGCTGTAGAATTCCTTCTGTTTCTTCAATGGGGTTGAGATCTTCTCGCTGAAGATTTTCGATCAAAGCTAATTGAATTGCCTCTTCATCACTCAGGGATCGAATGACGACTGGCACCTCAGAAAGACCAAGTTTGAGGGCAGCCCGGTAACGTCTTTCACCCGCAACTAGTTCATACTGATTGGGCTGTAAAGGACGCACTAGCAAGGGTTCTAAAATGCCATGTTGCGCGATCGATTGTGCTAATTTCTCTAGCTTTTCTGGATCAAAGTAATGACGAGGCTGTTCACGGGTTTTGATCAACATCAATGAAATCCATTCAGAAACATTTGTAGTTTCTCGAATTTGAGTTTGCACGATTACTGCCTCCAGAATGTTGATAAAACTAAATCATGAACCCAGCGATCGCGCTCCATATCACCTCTCATATGACCGTCGCGTTCAGACTCTAGAACTGATAAAAGTTAACCATTAGAGTTGCAATGCAATTCAATATATGGCAAAAAATTATCTTACCGTTCGTCTTTCTGCAATTGAATCAATTAAAGTAATTGAAACTTCTTTGCTTATATCAGATCCCATTAAGTCATCAAGCCTCTAGCATTCCCAAGCAAACTAATTAAACCCATTAAGAATGTACTCAATGGCTCAAACTAAGCTATAGAAATGAGTTTAGAAAAAAGCGAGGGGCAGGGTATGGGTATTACTTGACTCGATAATGAGTTTTTATAGATCAGGGGTCTAGCATTTTTAACGAAAATTTTAGCTTCAGCTAGCCAGAGGAATTTCTGCTGTAGACATGAGACCAAATTTTATTTACGAGCGGGTAATCAACACAGTAAAAAAGGCGATCGTGTTTCTTAAACCTGCCCTTGTTAGATGGGTACTAAATTGGTAATTAAGAGCTATTTGATTCAAGTCTTCTAAAATCCAACTTTTCAAAAAGCGAGCTTTTCAAAACAAATCGGACATATTTATTTTTACTGATGCTAATTGTGTCGATAATTCAAAATCATATTGCTCCTTTCTTGATGCCTAAATCAATGAGTCAAACATAAAAACAATAAGCGCGAAACTTTAATATTTGTAGAAAAACTCGTTTTAGAAAGTAGAATTCAATCTGCTTAAGCATTATTAAGAAATTCTTTGATCGCTCTCTCTGAACAAAAGTAACTATAACTTTAGATTAGAAATATTATTAGAGAAGTCTGAAGTTAATCACCCGTTAAAAGGTTGGATTGGATTCAATTAAATTTAAGACTTCTTGATAGCATAAGACTTCTATTCAACCTGTCAGAAACGCTAGAATTGACGCACCACCTGTCACCTTTCTAGACAAGATGCCTGCCCGCCAAAAATTTTTACACCTGAACTGACACTGCTGCAAACAGAGCAAACATTAACGCTTGAGCGTGTCCATCATAGATGCAGAACTGAATAGTGTCAGATGATGACAACCCTTGCCCTGATCCCCAATCTTAGATGAGCTTTCAAAACCAGAACAAAGGCGATCGAGAAGACTATGGCAGCATTTCCCTGAAGGTAGTGCTATTCACCCCAGAAACAAAATACTTGTGGCTTTAAATTCACTGCTCACTTTGAGGTAATCACACAAGACTATGGCTTACAGCATCACAAGCCTTTGCAATCAATGTCATGACTGCTTACCCTTGTGTCCTACGGGTGCGATTAAGCAGGACGGTGAGAAACTTTGGATTGATCCAATGCTCTGTAATAACTGTGAAGGGTTTTATGATCAACCGCTGTGTGCTTCGATCTGCTTGGACAAGGCTCCAGTTCCATTGCAGGCAAAGAAGGGCCGATGTAAGGTTGATGCGAAAGTTAATACGAGTCCCAGACTGTTTCCGAATGGGAAGACCCATCCATTTGCCTCCGCGATCGTAGTTTGGGAAGCCTGTAACGTACTGGCACAGCGGCAGTCTTTGCCCTGGCAACCCGATGAAGCAGGCAACCTTTGTCATCAGCGACAGGTAAGCGGCGGTAGAGGAGAAGTAACACTTTGTCTAACAGATACCCACACTCCAGAGTCGCCCGTAGTACTAGAAGTAGAAGCGGCACAGACTGCGATCGCATCCTGGGATATGCGGGCAGCCTGTTTGCATCTGATGTATGCCGCTTATGCAACTTCACTAGATCGCCCTTGGGAGCAAACCTTTACGCTCAACGATCAAGAGATTTCTGACTATCTAGGATTAAGCAAGCGCAAAGACCTGAGTAAACTTGCAAAGCTCACCTTAATCAAAACGCTAGTCGAACAACCCTGCAAACTGCTCGTAACGGTTGACTGGGCACCTCAGGGCAGATTCAAAAAAATTACAGTTCCTCAAAGTCATGTGTGGCACCTGATCAACACTCAGCATCACTTTCAGGAGGATCATCTAGGGTCTAAGCATTTGACTGGCTTGACTTTTACGATCAAAGCAGGTCAGTGGACGCAGTTCTTCCTCAATCAACAAGGTTCTAAAGAAGGAATGATGTTTTATCAATACGGCACATTGCCAAAATCTCTATTGTTGAATGTGATGAGCATCTGGCAGCAGCATGAAGGAGTCGCTCGGATGATGCTGTGGCTCCTGTTCAAAACTCGCATGGGACTAGAACAACGAATCACGGTTCCGATGCTGATGCGGATTGCTTATGGCGAAGAAAGATTGCTCAAAGCAGCTTCCCATCGAGAAGATCGCAAACGGTTGGTACGATCGTTTGAAAGCGATCTCGAAGTTCTCGATCGCTACCAGATCCGCCCTATCTTTGACCCATTGACTTACCCGCTTGAAATCCAACCCCTATGGGTTAAGCTTGCAGACCTACCAGAAGATGCTGAAGATGCTTTAGAGTTTTGGACTAACGATGGTAGCCGTGAGTATCGATTGACAGATGCAGCCCCGCGTGACAAATGGCAGCGGCTCATGAATGCGCGTTTGCTAAAATTTGAGCTACCAGAGGATTGGGCCCAACAGACCCCCAAGTCCAAGAAAAAGTTAAAAGAACGTAAACAATCCCCGCCTAAACTGCCTCTCTCAGGACAGCAGTTTGCCGCAGCCCGAAAAAGGCTCCAATTCAGTCAGAGAGTGCTGGCAGACAAACTGGGCAAAAGTCAAAGCTGGATTCGGGATATTGAAAACGGCCGACTGCAACTGAATGAAAAAGACCGGGCCGTGTTGTCTGAGTTGCTATCTTAAGAGCGGAGGAGCAGCTGTCGCGTTCTACGGTCTTTGACCGTGCGAGGCACCGAACGCTACGTAAAAGTGCAGCGTCAAGCCGCAAAGAAACTTGGTATGAGTGTTCGCAGCTTGCAGCGATTGATGCGAGCTTGGCAAGAACAAGGTCGCTGGATTAATGCGGCAATTGCGCTTAAACCAAGGCACGAGCAAACACGGTGAAAACTGGCAAACATTTATCCGCAAAACCTATCGCGAGGGCAATCGTGGCAGTCGTAGCCTGACTCCGGCTCAAGTGGCATTGCGCGTGAAAGTTCGCGCCCAAGAATTAGGTGTTGCGGACTATCCCAGCCGCACGACGGTCTATCGTATTCTGCAACCGCAAATTGAGAAACAGCAGACGAAGCGAACAGCTTCGCTGCGCCAAGGGCGTGCGCTCGGCTGGCGTGGAGATCGCTTGTTGATTACCACTCGCGAGGGGATTGAATTAGCGATCGAATGGAGCAACCAAGTGTGGCAGTGCGACCACACCAAAATCGATGTTTTAGTGGTGGATCAAGCGGGTGAAGTGTTACTGGGCGTTCTCGTAGCAATTGGGTTAAACTCAGCGGAGCAGTCACCCACTCCGCTGGTCTTCAAAACCGTGCTTG
>NZ_JBJPHU010000095.1:0-27851 GCF_052939515.1 Phormidesmis sp. 146-33 | reverse complement strand
TCTACTTCTGTGCTTTGACGCAAATCGTTATGATGTTTTAAGCCTGAGTAGTTACTATTTTTCCTATCCTTTCCTAAATGGCACTACCCAGCAAGATTACTGAAAAATTGTAAATAAGACCTTATTTCTTCCTAAGTAAAGTTACGGTGAGGGATTAGGTATACTATGGGCTAACCTCTAATGAACCCCTACGTGTAAGTAGAATCATGGAGAAGCCAAATAAAGGCTCTGTCAGAACGCACCCGTGGAGAGCAGTTCCAAGTTGTGAGTACAAGATTGACGCAGAACGGTCTTTCAGTAGATTCCAAGGCAAGCTGATCCATCGATCGTTTGAATCTCAAGTTGAGAAAGCACCCGACGCGATCGCTGTAGAGTACGGAGATCAGCAACTGACTTATGACGACTTAAATCAACGAGCCAATCAGCTCGCAAATCATCTGCGAACACTCGGAATAGCACCTAATCAATTTGTTGGAATCTGTGTGGAGCGATCGCTAGACATGGTGATCGGACTGCTAGGAATTCTCAAAGCAGGAGGTGCCTATGTTCCACTTGATCCAAGCTACCCAACTGAGCGATTGGCATTTATGGTGGCAGATGCTCAAGTGTCTGTACTGCTGACTCAGGCGGCGCTATTGTCAAGACTTCCGGAACACAATGGCCAGACGCTGTGTTTGGATTCAGATTGGTCAACGATCGCCCAGCAGTCAGCAGAAAATCTGATTAGTCATGGCAACAGGGATGACAATGCAGATGATTTGATCTATGTCATTTACACGTCTGGTTCTACTGGTACGCCCAAGGGTGTTGCGGTAGAACATAAAGCTGTGCAGCGATTAGTGATGGATACAAACTACATCCAGTTCAGTACCACAGATGTTATTGCTCAAGTATCCAACTGCTCTTTTGATGCAGCAACGTTTGAGATCTGGGGCGCACTAGTCAATGGAGCGCGATTGGTCATCGTTAATCAGAACATTGCACTAACTCCTAGATCGTTCGCAAGCTTTTTGCAAGAGCGGAACATTAGCACACTATTTCTGACAACTGCTTTATTCAATCAAGTCGCTCGTGAAATTCCATCTGCGTTCCATTCGCTTCGACAGGTTTTATTTGGAGGCGAGGCGGTTGATCCAAAATGGGTGCGCGAGGTATTACGACATAATCCACCAGAGCGATTGTTGCACGTATATGGGCCGACAGAAAGTACGACATTTGCTACCTGGCACTTAATCGAAACAGTTCCAGAAGATGCCAACACAGTTCCGATCGGGTGCCCTCTTTCCAATACAGAGTGTTATGTCTTAGATGCCCAGCTCCAACCTGTTTCTGAGGGTGTTGCTGGAGAACTCTACATTGGTGGAGTTGGACTCGCAAGAGAGTATCTCAATCGTCCTGACCTGACTGCTGAACGGTTTATTCCCAATCCATTTCGACTCGGAACTCGTCTCTATAAAACTGGTGACTTGGTGCGATACTTGCCCAATGGCGCGATCGAGTATTTGGGGCGACTTGATTATCAAGTCAAACTGCGAGGCTTTCGGATTGAACTCGGCGAAATCGAAGCTACCTTACGTCAACATCCAGACATTTGCGAGTGTGTCGTCGTGATTCGCGAAGATGTACCAGGAAATAAGCGGCTAGTTGCCTACTTAGCTATGTCATCAGAGACAGCGCTAACCGTCGGAGAATGTCGTCAATTTTTGAATCAGTCGTTGCCCGACTATATGCTTCCTTCAGCATTCGTCTTGTTGGAACACTTGCCGCTGACACCGAATGGGAAAATTGATCGCAAAGCGCTTCCGATTCCCGATGAAAGCCGTCCTGATGTATCGGCTTCCTATGTTGCACCTCGCACTCCCCTTGAGGAACAGATCGCCACAATTTGGACAACGGTGTTAGGAGTTGAAGGTATTGGCATTCATGACTCATTTTTGGAGTTAGGAGGCCATTCGCTTCTGGCAACTCAAGTGATTGCGCGAGTGTGTGAAGTTCTTCAAGTTCAAGTGCCATTGCAGACTTTGTTAACAGCTTCGACGATCGCAGAATTTGCCCAGACGATCGCAACAACAACCTGGGAAGAGAACTCTCAGCCTATTCAGGCAACTGCTATGGATCGGCCGCTCCCGCTTTCTTTCTCACAACAACAAATGTGGTTACTGGCTCAACTGGAGTCTAATACAGCTTGCTATAATGATACGCTGACACTACGGTTTACAGGATTGCTCAACTCTGCTGCACTAGAGCAAAGCTTGAATGAAATCATTTGCCGTCACGCCATTTGGCGCACAAAATTTGTTGCGATCGCGGGCATTCCGCACCAGGTGATTCAGCCACATTTACCATTCACATTCTCTACCGTCGATCTGAGATCGTACCTTCCCGACCAGCAAGAACAAGCCGCGCTACAATTGGCAACGGCTCAAGCTCAACGCCCTTTTGATCTCACTCACGCTCCTCTGGTACGAGCCACGCTGGTTCAACTCAGTGAAATAGAACATCGTCTTTATCTCACCTTACATCACATTATTTATGATGGCGTTTCTCTTTATTGTGTGTTTCTCAAGGAACTATCAGCGCTCTACGATGCGTTTTGTGTCGGGCAGCCTTCACCTTTACCAGAATTGAAGATTCAGTATGCTGATTTTGCCGTGTGGCAGCAGCAGGAGTTGCAGCCTGAGAAACTTCAACCGCAACTCGATTATTGGACAAAACAACTCACAAATTTGCCGACGCTGCAATTGCCGATCGACCGACCTCACCCTGCGATAGCAACCCGCAAAGGATCGCAACACTGTTTGAGCCTATCTAGAGAATTAACAGAGCAACTCAAATCACTGTCTCGTCAAGAAGGTGTGACGTTGTTTGTCACGTTGATGTCAGCCTTCAAATTACTGTTACATCGATATATGTCACAAGATGATATTCCGGTTGCAACGGTGACAGCAGGGCGCACTAGATCGGACATTGAACCTTTGATTGGGTGTTTTATCAACACGCTGATCTTGCGAACTGATTTATCTGGATTGCCAAGTTTTCGAGAGCTATTGCAGCGAGTTCGATCAGTAACCTTAGAGGCTTATGCTAATCAAGATGCGCCGTTTCAAAAGGTAGTAGAGGCGTTGCGATTAGCACAGAAGACTTCGCAGCCGCAATCGTTATTTCAGGTTTTGTTTGTACTGGCTCCACCCTTCGCAGAAATTGACTCTCGGTGGCAGTTGAGTCAGCAAGATGTAGACACTGGGACGACGGAATGTGATTTGTATCTTGAATTAAATGAACGACCAGAGGGGCTAATCGGACGAATTGAATATAGCACTGACTTGTTTGAGGCAGACACGATCGCTCGTCTAATTGGTCACTTCCAGACATTGCTAGAAGGAATTGTGGCTCACCCAGAACACCGTCTCTCTGAGTTGCCGTTACTAACAACCTCAGAACAGCAGCAACTTGCAGCGTGGAATGAGACTGAGGTGGAGTACCCAGAAATTTGTCTGCATCAACTGATTGAAGCTCAAGTGCTAAGAACGCCAGACGTGATCGCTGTGCAAGCCTTCGGAAGTCAACTAGCCTATCGAGAATTGAATCAGCGAGCAAACCAGTTGGCCCATCATTTGCAGCGTCTGGGAGTTGCGCCTGATTGCCTGGTAGGAATTTGTATGGAGCGATCGCTAGACATGGTGATCGGACTGCTAGGAATCCTCAAAGCAGGAGGGGCATATGTTCCGCTTGATCCAAGCTACCCAACTGAGCGGTTGGCATTTATGGTGGCAGATGCTCAAGTTCCAGTATTGCTCACTCACTCGTCGCTATTACCTCAGTTGCCAAAGCATCAGGCACAGGTGATTTGTTTAGATACAGACTGGCAAACCATTGCTCTATCCAATGTAGAAAATCCGGTTAGTTCTACGACCCCTGATCATCTTGCCTATATGATTTATACATCAGGTTCGACAGGCAAGCCTAAAGGAGCAATGAACACACACAAAGGCATCTGCAATCGGTTGCTGTGGATGCAAGATACCTATCGGTTGTCGGAGCACGATCGCGTTCTGCAAAAAACGCCCTTCGGGTTCGATGTCTCTGTCTGGGAATTCTTTTGGACTTTGATGACAGGTGCCTGTTTGGTAGTTGCTCGACCTGAAGGACATAAGGATAGTGCGTATCTCGCTCAGTTGATCGCAGAGCAGCAGATTACTACCTTACACTTTGTGCCGTCGATGCTCCAAGCGTTTCTTCAAGAACCTAATCTAGAGCAATGTCAGTCTCTCAAACGAGTGATCTGTAGCGGAGAAGCCTTGCCGTTTGAACTACAAGAGCGCTGCTTTGATCGTCTAAATGCCGAGTTGCATAATCTCTATGGCCCAACAGAAGCGGCTGTCGATGTGACATTCTGGGCATGTGAGCGATCGAGTGGTCGCCGTATTGTTCCGATTGGACGTGCGATCGCGAATACTCAAATTCATCTGCTGGATGCTCAACTACGTCCCGTCCCGATCGGGGTCGCTGGAGAACTGCACATTGGTGGCATTGGACTGGCACGCGGCTATCTCAATCGTCCTGATCTGACGGCTGAAAAATTCATTCACAATCCTCTTGAAGGCAGCGATCGGCTCTATAAAACAGGTGACCTAGCCCGTTACTTACCTGATGGCAACATTGAATATTTAGGACGTATCGATCATCAGGTCAAGCTGCGAGGCTTCCGAATTGAGTTAGGGGAAATCGAATCTTTGCTGCGTCAGCATTCCACTGTGCAAGACTGTATTGTGATGGCGCGAGAAGATGTCCCTGGTAACAAGCGCCTAGTCGCCTATCTAGTCGCAACTTCTACACCGATTACATCGCGAGAATTACGTCAATTTCTGAGCAATCAGCTACCAGAGTATATGATTCCTTCAGCGTTTGTGTTTTTGGAGCAATTGCCGCTAACTCCAAACGGGAAAGTTGATCGTCGTTCTTTGCCTATTCCAGAAGAGACACGATCGGAGTTGACAACCGAATATATCGCGCCTCAAACTCCCACGCAGGAGAAGATTGCTGCTATCTGGTCTGCTTTACTGGGAGTCGATCGCGTTGGTATCGATGATCCATTCTTTGAGTTGGGAGGGCATTCGCTTTTAGCAACTCAAGTCATGGCGCAAGTGAATCAGGTTTTTGAGGTACAGTTGCCCTTACATACTTTGTTTTTAGCTCCAACTGTGGCTAAATTTGCTGAAGCGATCGAGCAGTACGAAAAGAACACACCTCAATCTCAGATGCCAGCATTGGTTTCTGTAGTACGCGAAGCACGGCGGATGACGCTATCTTCAATCCAAGCAAAGTTAGCAAAATCCAAAAAAGAGCTTGTCCAGAAACCTTCGGCAATGGGATCTACATTGCAAGAAGAATCGGATAAATCTAGACAAGAACTTGCTGATGATCTGGAAATTCTTTCTGCCGGAAACCCTCAAGTAGAGACTATTCTGCCTGTTTCAGAATCTGCTTAGACAGTAGAGAAATTGCAGCAAAGCTTTCCTGAAACCTAACACAAAGTGCAAAATACCACCTTCGTTTAGCGCTGACCGATCAAGCGTACCAACTCGTTTTGACTTGTCCATACACAGGAGAACAATCCAATGGTTCAGCATCTTCCCAAGCCCTCAGACATCGCTGAAAACATCTCTTCTGTTATAGAAGAAGAAGTTTTGGTTTTTCCTACATCTCTTGCTCAACAGCAGATGTGGCTACTTGCACAACTAGAACCCAACAGCCCATACTACAACGACACAGTTACCTTACACCTCACAGGTTCTCTCAACATCACAGTACTTGAGCAAAGCTTCAATGAAATTCTTCATCGACATGCTGTTTGGCGCACTACGTTTGTGGCGATCGAGGGAGAACCCCTGCAAATTATTCATCCACCGTCTCCATTTAAACTCTCTGTAGTAAACCTTCAATCGTTGCCATCGCACGATCAAGAAAGCGAAGCTTTGCGGCTTGCCACTGCTCAAGCTGAACGTGCCTTTGATCTGGCTCAGGCTCCCTTGCTGCGGGCAACGCTAGTGCGATTGGATGCGACGCATCATCGTCTCTATCTCACGCTGCATCACATTGTGTATGATGGAGTTTCTTTGTCCAATGTCTTTCTCAAAGAGTTGGCAGATCTCTATGAAGCATTTAGCAATGGCAACCCTTCCCCCCTTGCAGATCTCACGATTCAATATGCTGACTTTGCAGATTGGCAGCGACAATGGCTAGAAAGCGGCGTTCTCGACCCTCAAATTGAGTACTGGAAACAACAGCTTGAGCAAGTTCCAGTTCTACAACTACCCGCCGATCGTCCTCGTCCAGCAGTCAGAAGTTTGCGCGGTGCGAGACACAGTGTTAACCTGCCTCAGAGCTTGACAGAGCAACTCAAGGCGCTCTCTCGCCAAGAAGATGTGACGCTGTTTATGACGTTGATGGCAGCTTTCAAAACGCTACTACATCGCTACACAGCACAGGATGATATTTCCGTTGCCACCGTGACAGCCGGACGGACTCAACCGGAACTTGAACCCTTAATCGGCTGCTTTGTCAACACGATCGTCTTGCGAACCGACTTATCTGGCTCTCCCAGTTTTCGAGAGGTGTTACAGCGAGAACGAGAGGTCACGATCGCCGCTTACTCCAATCAAGATGTCCCGTTCCAGACGCTGGTAGAGAGATTGCACCCAGAGCGCCAAGCCGGACAGCAGCCTTTCTTTCAAGTCATGCTTGAGTTTTTGCCGGGGGCATCTGTCGAGGTAGAATCGTCTCTCGATATCCAATTAGATTTTCAAGCTATTCACAATGGCACTGCCAAGTTTGATCTATTGCTTCAACTTGCAGAAGTCCCGACTGGAGTGACAGGCGGCGTTGAATACAATACTGATTTGTTTGATGCAAGCACGATCGATCGACTGATAAATCACTTTTACACCGTATTAACTGGAATCGTTGAGAACCCAGACCAGTGCATCGCTTATTTGCCGTTGCTCACCCTCGCAGAACAACAAGCGCTTTTAGAGAGGCACGAGTCACAGATTGCCTCCAATCCAGGTTGTCTACACCAACAGTTTGAAGCCCAGGCAGAACGAACTCCCGATGCAGTAGCGATCGTATTTCAAGATCAGCAACTCACCTATCGAGAACTCAATCAACGAGCGAATCAATTAGCCCATCACCTGCAAACTTTAGGAGTTGGAGCGGATAGCTTGGTGGGGCTATGTATCGATCGCTCCCTCACGCTCGTCGTCGCTATTCTTGGCATTTTGAAGGCAGGCGGCGCATATGTTCCCCTTGATCCTGCCTCACCACCAGAACGTCTCGCAGGTATTGTCGAAGATATGAACGCGCCCTTACTCGTCACACAGTCAGATTTGCTGCAACGGTTGCCTGACACGTCTGCTCAAGCCGTTTGTTTGGATACAGACTGGGATACGATCGCGGCGCTTCCTACGACTTCTCCCAACTGCATTCTCAATGCGGATGCGCTCACCTATGTCATCTACACCTCCGGCTCAACGGGCAAACCGAAAGGAGTGTTGATCAATCACTACAATGTGATGCGGCTGTTTAGCTCAACTCAGGATTGGTTTCAATTCAGCGAACACGATGTCTGGACACTCTTCCACTCCTACGCCTTTGACTTCTCTGTATGGGAACTGTGGGGCGCATTGCTGCATGGCGGACGATTGGTGATTGTGCCTCAGTGTATCGGTCGATCGCCTGATTCCTTCTATCAGCTACTCTGTCGCGAACAGGTCACAGTCCTCAACCAAACCCCTTCTGCCTTTCGACAATTGATGAGAACAGAGGAACTGTCCGGCATCTCTGATAATCTGGCATTGCGCCTCATCATCTTTGGAGGCGAAGCATTGGAACTGCAAAGCTTAAAATCCTGGTTTGAGCGCCACGGCGATCGCTCTCCTCAGTTAGTTAATATGTATGGCATCACCGAAACTACGGTTCATGTCACCTATCGACCGATTACGATCGCCGATCTCAAGGCAGGCAGCGCTATTGGGAAACCCATTCCTGACCTTCAGGTACATTTGCTCGATCAGAATCTGCAACTTGTACCGATCGGTGTACCCGGAGAAATGCACATTGGTGGAGCAGGATTGGCAAGAGGCTACCTGAACCGATCGGAATTAACGGCTGAACGGTTTATCGAAAATCCATTTTGCCCTGGAACACGTCTCTACAAATCGGGAGATCTGGCGCGGCGGCTCCCCAATGGTGACATTGAATATTTAGGGCGTATCGACAATCAGGTAAAAATTCGCGGCTTTCGGATTGAGCTAGGAGATGTGGAAGCTGCAATTCAGCGCCATTCTAATGTGGGTGAATGCGTGGTGGTTGTCCGAGAAGATATTCCAACCGATAAGCGACTCGTGGCATACCTTACTCCCAACGGAACGCTAGTTACTTCAGAGCTACGCCGATTTCTTCAGCAAAAATTGCCGGAGTACATGATTCCTTCAGCGTTCGTTCTGTTAGAAGCACTGCCACTCACTATCAACGGCAAAGTAGATTATCGCGCCTTACCTCTGCCTGATTCTCGTCCCGAATTAGAATCGACTTTCATCGCGCCCCAAACTCCGATGGAGCAGCAGGTTGCTCTCTTCTGGTCTGCGGTGCTAGGTGTGAAAGATTTGGGAATTCACGACGACTTCTTCTATTTAGGCGGCAACTCATTACTCGCCGCGCACCTGATTTCCTATGTCAGAGAAGAGTTTCAGGTCGAGTTACCTGTGCGTTTACTGTTTGAGTATCCGACGATCGAAGGACTTGCCCAAACCTTAGAAGCCTTGCAACGAAATGGAGTAGATGGCGTGTCTGCCCTGACGAAAACGATCGATCTCAAAGCAGACGCAGTACTGGCATCAGACATTTACCCCACTGCTCCCGCGATCATAGGTGAACCCCAACAGGTTTTCCTCACCGGAGCCACTGGATTTTTGGGCGCTTTCTTGATGCATGAACTCCTTCAGCAAACTCAGGCAACTCTTTACTGTTTGGTGCGTTGCTCTAGTCCCGGCGAGGGTACAATCCGCCTGCAACAGACCCTGCAACAGTATGAATTGTGGCATGAGCATTACCGCGATCGCCTCATTCCCATTCCTGGAGATTTATCTCAACCATTGTTAGGGCTATCACCAGAACAGTTTAATACTCTGGCTGATCGGATTGATACGATCTATCACAATGGTGCATTGGTCAACTTCGTTAAACCTTATTCGTTGCTAAAGGCAGCCAATGTTTTGGGCACTCAAGAGGTTTTGAGGCTGGCGTGTCAGGGACAAACTAAGCCTGTTCATTATGTTTCTACAGAATCAGTGTTTGGCACAACGGGCTACTTTAACCGAATGCAAGCGCTATCCGAAAATGATGATATCGACCTCAGTGAGGACATGCTCTACTTGGGATATTCACAGAGTAAATGGGTTGCAGAAAAGCTGGTTCAGATTGCTCAGTCTAGAGGTGTTCCGGTTACAATCTTTCGCCCTGGTTTGATTTTGGGAGATAGCCAGACCGGAATCGCCAACGTCAAAGACTATCAATCTAGAATCGTCAAAGGCTGTATCCAGCTTGGATGCTATCCTGATTTGCCCAACAAGCTTGACCAGTTTGTTCCGGTAGATTATGCCAGCAAAGCGATCGTCTATTTGTCTCAGCAAGCGCGATCGTTCGGTCAAATTTTCCATCTGGTGAATCCGCAACACATTGAGTTTCTAGAATTCTTCCGGTGGATTAGTGACTATGGGTATTCCCTAAAAAAGGTGCCCTACCAGGAATGGAAAGAGCAACTACTGCAACAGACACGATACTCGCAAGAGAATGCCCTCTACCCACTCGTGCCCATGCAGGTAGAAGCCGTTTATCAAGGGCTAACCTTAGCGGAAATGTACCAATATCACCCTTATCTAGATTGTCAGAATACCTTGGCAGGTTTGGCAGGAACTGATATTGTTTGTCCGTCTACCAGCGATGAGTTGCTCAATACTTACTTTTCATACTTCATTCAGAGCGGTTTCTTAGAAGCGCCCGGATCAAAGTAGTTGAGTGCATAGAGAAAAGGCGGATTTTATTGGATGAATCCGCCTCCAAGTTCAACATCTGCGGGATGCTTGTGAGATCGGAAGCTCAATGACAAACTCTGCGCCTTGACCTGGTTCCGATACACATGTCAACTGACCTCCATGTTGGTCAACCACAATGTGATAACTGATAGATAATCCTAGCCCTGTGCCAGACCCAACAGGCTTTGTGGTGAAAAAGGGGTCAAACAACTGATGCTGCACATCTTTAGACATGCCAGCGCCATTATCTCGAATACAGATTCTAACCGAGCCGCGATCGCACACTTCTGTGGAAATGCGAATCGTACTAGGCTGATCCTGAATCTCTGCCGACGATCGACCGCGATCGTAATCATCCAGAGCATCGATCGCGTTGCTAATCAAATTCATAAACACCTGGTTTAGCTGCCCAGCGTAACAATCGATTTTGGGCAGTGGACGATATTTCTTGATGATCTGAATACGAGGACGGCTTGACTTCTCTTTGAGGCGATTCTCTAAGATCAATAGGGTACTATCAATCCCTTCGTGAATATCGACCTCTTTGCTCTGCGATTCACCTAGACGTGAGAAATTTCGTAAGCTCTGCACAATTCCTCGAATTCGCTCTGCTCCAACATACATAGAGGCGAGTGTTTTTGGAAAATCAAGTAGAAGAAAATCGAGGTCAATCTCTTCTAATCTCGCTTGTACAGCAGCGACTGGCGGCGAATAATGTTGTTGATATACTTGAAGCAGGCTGAGTACTTCTTGCATATACTCAGTGACATGAGCAATATTGCCAGAGACAAAGTTAATAGGATTATTAATTTCGTGGGCAATGCCTGCTACAAGCTGTCCCAGACTTGACATCTTCTCTGATTGAACAAGCTGCGTCTGGGTCTTTTTCAGCTCATGTAAAGCTAATTCAGTTTGTGTTTTTTGTTCATTCAATTTTTGATTCTTTTCTCGTAACTCCAGGGTTCGTTCTGCAACTTTTTGCTGTAAGGTACGACTAAAGTCTTCTAATTGAATATTTGCTTGCTTTAAGCTATCAGTTGCCGTTGCTAAGTTGTCATAAAGGAGGGCGTTTTCGATCGAGATCGCTGCTTGTGCTGAGAGAATGGTGAGCATCTCTAGACGATCTGGGCTAAAGGCCCCGACTGTCAAATTATTCTCTAAATACAGCAGTCCAATCAGTTTACCTCCATTGACAATAGGCGCACACAAAACGGATTTTGGTCGATGGCTGGACAAATAAGGATCTGAAATAAATTTCCCCTCGCACATTGCATCTGCTAGAACAAGGTTCTCCTGCGTTCTCGCAACATAGTAGAGTAGAGACAAGGGCAGCGATTGACTGGCTTCGATCGGAAGTGAAGGGTGTAAATTCACCTTTTCTTGGTCAATTGAAGCCGTCGCCTCTACGACAAGTCCTCCATTTCTTTGCAGAATCAGACAACTGGACTGGGCACCCGCATTCTCCATGACAATTTTGAGTAATGTATTCAGCAATCTGCTCAAAACAATCTCGCCTGCAATCGCTTGAGAAGCTTTGACGATCGTAGCCAAATCTAAGCTGACCAGACGATTGCTCACAATTGAGGTCGTTGTCGAGAGTCGTTCTCCAGCCTTTATTTGAATGTTAGGGGAAATTTGCTTGAGTTGTGGATGCTTTGCTTCTAAGTCTTCAACTTTGGCACTAGCCCCCCACGAGCCATAAGCATAGTAGGCCTCTGCGATATAAAATTGGGCAATTTCTACCCTACCACAGCCCTTGTAAAACTCGGCGGCTCGCTCATACGCTAACGCAGTTTCTTGTAGATAGCGCTCTGTTTTTGCACCCTGAATCGCACGATCGTACCACTCCATTGCTTCAAGGATTTGTCCTGAAATCCTCGCTCTTTCGGCTTCGACTAAATCAAACTTATGTTGATAATTTGCAGGCGCATGAGTTGCCCATTCCTGCATTTGGACTTGATTATGTTGCACCTGTTCTAAGTATTGCGCTTTCTGATCTGCTGTAGCTGTTGTGCAGAGCGCTAATAAGGTCAGTGACGTGTAGAAATTTAGTTCGGGTACATGCATAAAGCCAACCATACTGTCTGTATGCTTTTCAGCGAGTTTGGCATACACGATCGCTTGCTGATAATCTTGAAGAAAATAGAGCAAAATCGTTTTGGCAAGATACACAAAGAAAAGTAGCGTAAAGTTGTTGGACTCAATCAAGGTGGGAATCACTTCTTCTTCGTTAAAGTCCTCTCCAATCAGGCGAAACTTATCAGGCGCTTGATTCATGAGATTTGAGACAAGTTGATTCCCGATTTTAAGAAAATAAGTTGAATACTCCTGTTTCAGCTTAATCAGCAAATCGATATGAATATGCTGTTGTTGTTGAACCGTTTCCAGGGTTTCTCCACTAAAAAAGCGATAAGTGCAGTAGGAAATCGCGTTGTAACATGCATATTCGATGTCTCCTGTTTCAAAACCAACTTGAATCCCTTCGTGAAGTGGCTTAATTGTGTTGCAAACTGGCTCCTTCCAGTGTCGAATGAAAACATTAAAGATATTAACTACTTTACTGTATAGTTCTTTGGCATTAAATTGCTCCAGTACTTGCATTGCTAATTGACCAAACTGATATCCCAGCTTGATTTTCTTCCCACTGCTACACAGAATGAGTCCATAAAACGCATAGCCATAAGCACTGACTTCTGAATTGCCAAAATTAACGCTCAGGGTAATCATCGTATGCGCGATCGACGGCAATAAAGCGGGTCTTGCATACATAGCAGGTGCGACAAGCAGCATCAAAATCCTCATTGCAGCCAGCTTGTAAAGGTTTGTCATTTTAGGAAGAAGGATCAAGTCCTCAACGACAATGTTTTGCGGTTCTTCCTGAACTAATGGTTCGCCAAGAAGGTTGAGAATTTCTAAGGAAGTCTCGATCGCTGCTAACTGCTGGTTTTGTGAGATATGGAACTGGATTTTAATCTCATAAACTTTCACTTTTTCTAGCAGCTCTTGGGCATGGTGCAGCACAATGTCAGCGAGTTCCTCTGCTCGCTCAAACCGAGTATTCAAATATTCTGCTTCCAAGGCTTCTAGATGGAGTGACAAGGTTAAGTCATAATTCAACTGCCAACTTTCCTCAGGCAGTAGCTTAAGACCCGCACTCAAATAGCGAACAGCAACCTCATAGGCAGTAGCTGCTTTGGCTTTACGACCTGTCACCAAGTTTAATTCGGCAACTGCATATCGTTCTGCCTGGTAGACAATCAGATCAGCCCCGATGTTGAAGTGGTTGACTAGCTCAAAAATGACTTCTTCACGGGCAACCGCTGGAGTATGGCGCAACAGGAGCCGTCCGATCTTGAGGTGAGTCGGTTGCTTTTGGTCGTCGGAAATTAGCGAGTAGGCTGCTTGCTGAACGCGATCGTGGAGAAATTTGTAGGTGATTTTCAGCGATTCATTCTGCGTCGTGGTCTGTGGATCACCCTGCAAAATGGATTGTTCTTGAGCAAACTTATAAATCTCACTAGTTGGTAAAATCAAACCTTCTTGCAAAGCTTCCCACAGTTCCCCTGCGGTCGTGGATAAAGGCTTTTGATTGACGATCGAGAGAAACCCTAAATCAAAGCGGCTCCCAATACAGGCGGCCAGCTTGAGAACAGTCTGCGTTGGTTTAGATAACTTCTGAATTTTGCTAACCATCAACTCAGCTACGTTATCGGTGATCCCCACTTCTTGAAGCTGGGCAAGGTTCCATCGCCAGCAACCTGTCTGTGCATCAAACGATAAGTGTCGCTCTTGATAAAGCGCCGTTAGCATCTGAGCTAAGAAAAAAGGATTTCCGTTTGTTTTGGCTAACAGCAACTCAGAAAAGGGTTGACACTCTAATGGATTACGATGTAGCGTATCAGCGAGAAGCTGGGTAACGTCGGTAAGACCCAGTGGCATTAAGCTTAGAGTAGTGATTTCAGTTCCAAGTTGTCGAATTGCATCCAGCGCGAGTACTAAAGGATGAGAAACGCTTACTTCGTTGTCTCGATAAGCTCCAATTACAAGTAATGATGTTTGGGCGGAGGGAGCCATCATCAGTTGGATCAAGTTCAATGAGGCTGAATCTGCCCATTGCAGATCATCAAGAAATAAAACAAGTGAATGACCTTCGGTAGTAAAGACACTCAAAAATTGCTGAAAAACCAACTTAAATCGATTTTGAGTTTCTGTAGGAGCGAGGCAAGGAAGAGCAGGTTGCTGTCCGATAATCAGTTGGACTTCAGGAATTACATTAATGATGATCTGCCCATTTGAACCGATTGCAGTGAGGATTTTTTCTTTCCAGATCTTGATTTGAGCTTCGCTCTCAGTCAATATTTGCCGCATCAATTCTTGAAAGGCCTCAATCAAGCAAGCATAGGGAATATTTCGCTTAAATTGGTCAAACTTGCCCACCGCAAAATATCCAATCTGCCGCATGGTTCCGTCAGAGTAGCGCAGAGTACTAAGTGGTTTATAAATTTCACGCACTAGCGTTGATTTACCTACTCCAGAATACCCTTTGACCAAAATCATCTCAGCATTGCCACTGCTAATGCGATCGCAGGCATCCATTAATACTCGCAGTTCTCGGTCTCGTCCATACAATCTTTGGGGAATCTGAAACCTTGTTGAAACGTCTTTTTGACCTAAAGTAAAATGCTCAATCTGATTGTCTTTTTGTAGTTGAGTAAGACAAACTTCCAGGTCATACTGAATTCCGTAGGCACTTTGATATCGATGTTCTACTGTTTTGGACATCAGCTTCATCACGATGTCAGAGATGATTGATGGAATTTCTGGCTTAAGGTGATGAGGAGCAAGGGGCTGCTTGGCGAGATGATAATGAATCAACTCTATTGGGTCTTCTGTGCAAAAAGGGAGCTGTCCCGTCAGCATTTCATAGAAGGTGACTCCTAAAGAATAAAAATCCGTTCGATAGTCGATCGAACGGTTCATGCGACCAGTTTGCTCTGGCGACATATAGGCTAAAGTGCCTTCCAGAAGCTGGGAAGTAATTACTGCCTGATTTTCCTGTGAAAGCAGCGAAGCGTTGGCAAAGTCAGTAATTTTGACTTGACCATCTTTAGGATTAAAAATAATGTTAAGTGGCTTAATATCTTTATGAATAATGTTCTTTTCGTGGAGCTTTCCTAGCGTTTTTACAAGTTGAGTCGCAATGCTTAAAAATATGGAAAGATCAAATCCGTCTCTAGCAATAAAATGATTGAGAGATTGTCCTCCAGAATCTTCAAAGACGATCGCTAAACCATTGTATTTCTCCAATTCACAGGGTTTAACAATGCCTCTTAAATCTAAGCTCTTAGTAATTTCATACTCATGTTGAATTCTTAAGACCTCTTTAAGAGAAGGACGTTCACCCTTTAAAGTCTTGAGGATGATCGCCTGTTGATTTTGCTTTCGATGTCCTCGATAAACGATCGTTTTATAGTCTTCATAAATTTTTTCTGTGATTTCATAGCCAGCAAGTTTAAGCATTGACTTTCTCTCAATTTAAGAATAAATTTTGAACTCTCATAACTTAGAGCAGTCTCCAGAGCGAGTTCAATGAGATCTTCGATACAAAATTGCTTTTAATTGCGCTTTGTTTTAACTTCGCCTTCTCAATTTTTTACAGGCTCAGAAAAATAATCTATGATTGTCACTGGAAAAACTAGTGTACTTAGCGTTTATTGGGATAAGCTCCTAGCTCCAGACCTCTGGATATTGCTTTCTTCAGAACCCATAGTTCCCAATATTTTATGGAACTAACACTTCGGTAATACGCTTTTCAAACCTCAGAGAATCGCAGAAGTTTTCCAAATACAGAATTCAGAGAAATTGCTTTTAGGATCTTTTATTTTTTCCAATTCCTTCCCAGCTTCTTCACCTTTTAAACTTAATTTCAAGACATCGCCAGATTCTAAATACTCCTGTCCAACTGCATCTTAACTTGACGAGGCTGCTTCAAAGTTCCTTTCAGAATTTCGTGAAGCTAATTGTCGCTAATTCACTTCTTAGAGCTAGATAGCGAGTGAAGTAGGTGCTTGAAATGATTTCTGACTTTAGTTTGTGTGATGCCGTCTGACAGTCTTTTGGTGTTCGCAATTTTGCTAGCGACCCTGAGTTTTTGATGTTTAATTAGATGAATGAGCAGACCATGAAAAAACGAACCCGTTCAGCCTATCAGCAGTTTTTTGCAGCAACACTATTGATTGGGGGGGCATTACAGTTAGCATTGCCCGCTCTTGCAGATGGGACGCTTGCAGGAACTTCAATCAGCAACACTGCCAATGCAACCTATGAAGATCCAGCCATTCCTGGAACCACGATAGATACTACGTCTAACGTCGTTACCGTCACAATCTCAGAAGTTGCAGGTGTTACTGTTACCGCTGCTGGTGTCACCGATATCAATGGGGCACAAGTTCAAGTAGGAGACGTTCTCAACTACACCTACACTGTGACCAACGTGGGGAACGATCCTACTCAGTTCCGTGTTCCAAATCTGGCAAAAGTCACCGGCCCAGCCAGTGTCACGGGCAATCTAGAAATCAGCTATGACGGTGGCGCAACCTTCGTCCCAATTACGGGGACTGAAGCGATCTCAACTTCCATTCCAGTAGGCGGCTCAATCATTGTACGAGTACCTGTAACGGTGGCAGCAGGTGCCCAAGCCAATGATGTGATTACCGTAACGCTCGGTGATACGCCCGGCGATGCTCAAAACCTATTGCGTAATCCAAACGGGGGCGACCTTTATACCGTCGATAACCCGGATACCGCAGGCGCTCCGGAGGTTCCTGGCGCTCCGGTAAATGGAGTTCGTGAAGCGAGTGTCACGCAACAAGTGGCTGTGGCTTCAACGCTAAAAACCTACACCCTTGCAGCCTTGCTCAAAGTGCGATCGGCTTATGACAATGCAGGCACTCCTGTAATCACAGATGACAAGTTATCCTACGGCTTGAGTTTGCGAGTCGAAAGCACTGACCCCACGGGCAAGGGCATTACGCCTGCACCTTTGGCGGGCACAACGATTAATCTCAATGGTGCGCCAGTTTCTCGCATTTTGGTGTCTGACGCAATTCCGACAGGAACTGAGCTATCGGTTGCACCTACGCCTCCTCCGGGCTGGCAAGCAGTTTATACAACTGATGCGGTCACGGTGGATGCTAATGCTGCAAACTGGAAAGCCTTTCCGCTGCAAGGGGCTGACACGCTCGCAGGTATCACTCGTGTTGGTTTTGTGAACAACCCGGCTGTGGTTACGTCCGTTGCGCCTGGAACTACGCTGAACGGATTCTCTATTGATTTGAAGGTGAAAGCCTCCGCAGCATCTCCTCTTGCGGTTGCGAATATTGCCCAATTGTTTGGTCAAACTCCAGGAACGAATGCTCCTGTCTATGACGAGTCTGGAGATCAAAGTCCGAGTAACTTTAACCCAGACGGAACACCTTTACTGGGCACGGATACCAACGGAGATGGTATTCCCGATGCGATTACTCCAGCGATCGTGGATGATGGCTTCATCAACAATCCATCTGTCCCTGAAACCGGAACTGATCCGGGTAACAACAATACTGGAAACACGAACCCCGGTAATGCTCCAGGGACAGAAGTCGGCGGCGAATCTAACACGTTTACCATTTCTGCGCCTGTGGCTTCAGCAGTTCAAAATGGCCCAAGTGGGGCACCTGATGCGATCGGCCCTACCAGCAACAACGATGACTTCACCAACAAAACGTCTCTTGTCCCGCCTAACTTGACTGCGGGGACAGGGAAAACGCTTGATCCTTCTCCAGTTGCATTTACTAACACTGTCAAAAATAGCGGGACAGATGCAGGGGTGCTGACACTCCAGCCTACTGCGCCAGCGACCCTAACCGACCTGCCCAACGGCACAACCGTCACCATTACTTACGGCAGCGATTCTGTCGCTTACACCTACAACTCCACCACCGGAATCTTTACCGTGCTGTCTAGTACCACGGGGGGACAACCAATCAAGGTACTTAACTTTACTCCGGGCACATCCGTCAACTATGGAGTAGAAGTGAATCTGCCAAATCTAACGCCGCTTTCGACTGATGTTAATCGCGGTTTCCCCGTTCCTGTGGTTGCTTCTATTGACAACTATTTGACGGATACCAATAGCGATGGCATCAAAGACAGTGGGAACGATAATGTTGTAGATGCGACAAATACGACGATCGATCGAGTCTACACAGGCTTCTTGAAGATGGTAAAAGAGTCGCGAGTGCTTGCCGGAACAGGCCCCGCTGTGCAGGGTGCTGATGGCACCTTTAGCAGCACTGATAAGAAGCCTGCTCCGGGCAATATTCTGGAGTACCGCATCACCTACACCAACATCTCTGAGGCACAAGCTGGAACCGGAAACCTGATTCTCAATGCTGGCAAGGTTGTGATTGTTGAGGATGGCACGCTGAGTACTGTGCTTGGAGATAACAAGAACAACTGGGCGATCGACAACGATGGTAATGGTCAGATTGATACCAGCAACATCACCGGGTCTGCAATCGACTCTGGTGCTTCCACGATTACCTTCTTTAGCGGCAAACCCGCGACGGCTTCGGGTGCTGACCAAACAGGGACAACCGTCACAACCGATGTCACGAAGTATGTGAACACGGTGACGGGAGTTGTTGCTCCAGGTCAGTCGCGCACCTTTGGGTTCAAGCGCAAGGTGAACTAAATTTCCCCTTTCCCCTAATTTATTCAAGCATGAGCGATTAGGGGATGAGGCATTCTACACACACAGGTTTTTTAAGTTTGAAGAGGTTAACTAAGATGAAACGTCCGTCTAAAAAAATGCTCACTGGGCTGGGAATCATAGCACTCGTTGCGGCTGTGCCCTGCTTTGGAACTCCGGTACTAGCCAGCCTTAAAGAAGCGGGAGCCGCGATCGCTCAATCGCTCAACCGCCCCCAGGTTAAGTTGAGTTTGGCTGTTGAGAAACAAGTCGTCGCGCAGGATCAAGTGGGTCAGCCCAGTGTCGCGTGGAAAGCAGTGAAGGGTAAAGTGAGCGTTACACCTGGTGATGTCTTGCGCTATGTAGTAACAGGACAAAATACAGGAAATAGTGCTGCTAAAAATTTGGTGGTAACTCAACCTGTGTCTCAAGGTACGGTTTACGTGTTGGGTTCTGCGGCTAGTGAAAGTGGAGCAGCGATCGTTTACAGCATTGATAGCGGAAAGACGTTTGTCAAGACTCCTACCGTGCAGGTGAAGCTAGCAAATGGCAAAGTTGAAACCAAGCCTGCTCCCGCAGAGGCTTATACCCATGTGCGTTGGAATTTTGGCAAGTCGCTTGACTCGGCTGCAACGGTTAAAGCGAGTTATCAAGTGAAGATTCGCTAATCGGTTTAATCTGTCGCTTGTGGTGTAGGTGACTCAGGTTTGCCTATACCACAGACAAGATTATTAGAGTTTGCTCAACTATTAACACCATTCAACGAGTTTCATTCGGGTCGGCGGCTCATTAAGTAGATGAGCTTGTCTCTGCTGTCCGTGGAATCGAAGAGGAGAAAAGTAACGTGACCCGTCCGCAGGTAAAGCACCCCAGTCATTTTCACGATCGCTGGCTTCCTAAATTAGCGATGATCCTTCTTCTAGGAGGCATCGTACAGCATTCTTCTAGTGGGGCGGCTCAGGCACAATCTGATATTACTGTACGTCCACCGCTGCTCAATCAAGCGACTTACAGCTACAGCGATCCTATTAGCAGCTTCAGCTTTAGCGGCAGTTCTAGGTTATTGAATGCTGCGCCCGATCGATTAGTCGATCCGCTTGGCAGAATTTTGGGGTGCGGTGGGCAATTGCTTCCAGACTATGCAGGATTTTCGGTCAGCTTATACGAAACGAATCCCGGCGATCCCACTCAAACTGACCTGGGTAACCTGGTGCCTCTAACTAGAACAGAACTACCGGATATCGCAGGAAATGGTGTGTCTGGAGGCATTAGTCCCAATCAAGAAAACAAAAATCCGTTCTTGCTCTCTAACGCCGTGACGGAAACTGAGCGAGGCGTTTATAACTTTCTACTCGATCCTGCTAAAGGGCAGCTTAATCCTGGTAGAACTTATATTCTTGTGGTCAATCCACCTGCTAATTCAATCTATCAGCAGCGACGCATCAAAATTCAAATTATTGACAGTACTGGGACTACTGGAAACAACATTGTTCGCTATGTGGCAACTTCACTAGATGGACAGCCCATTAGCATCACTGGAGATACCAGAGTTGAATCAACCGCAGTCTCTGTTGCTAATGCAGAGTTAATTGGATTAGATTTACTAGCATTTCAATTTACAACTCAGCTTTGTCAGCCCGACCAAGCTCAAATTGTCAAAACAGGCGATCGAGCATCGGCAGAACCCGGTGATTCGGTGATCTATCGCTTGTCGGTCAGAAGCCAGGCAGATGCTGATTTAACAGATGTGACGCTGACTGATACCTTACCGCTAGGATTTCGGTTTTTACCCAGTTCAGTACGAGGTGAGATTGAGGGTCAAGCGGTGACTGTCGGGGCGGAAGCCAGAGGCTCAACAGTGATCTTTCGTTCACAAACCCCGATTCCCTCTGGCAAAGTGTTGAATGTGGCTTATGCAGCACAACTTACACCGGATGCTATTCGTGGATCAGGTCGCAATGTTGCGATCGTCAATGCTCGGCGATCGGACAACGGCTTTAAGGTTCAAGACGGCCCTGCTACACACCAGCTTCGGATTCGGCAGGGCATTCTATCTGATTGCGGGGTGATCATTGGTCGCGTCTTCATCGACAAAAACTTTGATGGAGAGCAGCAATCGGGTGAACCGGGCGTTCCTAACGCGGTGATCTTTTTAGACGACGGCAATCGCATCAGCACCGATGTCAATGGGCTGTTCTCGGTGGCAAATGTTTTACCAGGCTATCGGTCTGGCGTTTTAGATTTGGCGAGCGTTCCGGGCTATACGTTCGCTCCCAATACTCGATTTAGTGAACGCAATAGCCAATCTCGCCTGGTTCACTTAGCACCTGGTGGTCTGGTGCGGATGAACTTTGCGATCGCTCCTAGCTTAAAAGAGGCAGTCCAAAAATGAACCGGAAATCGTCTTATATCGCTGCCTCTACAGTGAGATTTGTAGGGGCAATTGCAGGCAGCTTAAGCCTGGTTTTATCTGCTGTTTCTGCACAAGCAGACTCGACTAAAGTTGCACCTTCTGAAGCACAAACCAATTCAGAGATTGCCCCTAAGCCTTCAGATAATCTGGCTTGTCAGAGTAATCAATGCAACGTTTCTGTGAATGAGAGTATTAGCAAACCGGAGATTGATCCAGCTAACTTGCCTGCTAATAAACCTGCTAGTAAACCTGCTAATAAGCCTGTTATTACTCCTAGCCCAGCGGCAACCGTCAAAATTCTCTCCCCTAGCGATCGCGCTGTGGTCGATGTCCCTGCTGCAACGATCGTGCTGCAATTTCCCATCGGTAGCCAGGTGCAACTAAGCGTCAATGGAGTGTTAGCAGATGCCTCCTTAATTGGTCGAACTGAAAATGATGTTGCTACTAGCTTAGTCACTCAAACCTGGTATGGTGTTGCTCTCAAAGAAGGCGAAAATACCGTTACAGCAGCGATCGTGGGATCTAATCAGCCCTCGACTTCTATGACGTTGCAAGTTCGGGGTGCCCCAGAAAAGCTGACGCTGAAAACGGTTGAAACCAAAATTCCGGCAGATGGACGATCGACAGCAACCGTGCAAGGGCAATTGTTAGATCAAAATGGCAACCAGTCTAATCGAGATGCGATCGTGACGCTTGTCAGCACGGCTGGAGAATTTGTCGGCGAGGATGCAGACTCGGCCCAACCTGGATTTCAGGTGAAGGCGCAGCAAGGACAATTTACGGCGGCGCTGCGATCGGGCTTGGAGTCGAAAACAGTCAAAATTCGCGCAATTTCAGACCAGTTGGAAGCTTATGTTCAACTAAGTTTTGAAACGAACTTGCGTCCCTCGATCGCGACAGGGGTAATTGATCTGAGGCTCGGCAAGCGAGGCACTGATTTTTACCGTAGTTTCCGCGACTATTTACCCTCCGATCGCGACAATTCGACCCAGCTACAGATTCGCTCTGCTGTATTTGCAACGGGCAGAATTGGGGACTGGTTGTTTACTGGGGCATATAACAGCGATCGTCCGCTCAATCAAACCTGCGACGGCACAACTCGGCTATTTCGAGAACAACAGTTCTGCGATCAGAACTACTCCGTATATGGTGATAGCTCTCAATCCACGGTGATCACGCCTTCTACCGATCAGGTCTACTTACGATTTGAGCGCACATCGCCTCAGCCGGGAGCAGGCACTGACTATGCCATGTGGGGGGACTACAACACTGAAGAATTTGCCCAGCGATCGCAGGAATTTACTGCAATTAATCGCCAACTGCACGGCTTCAAAACTAACTATAACTTCGGCAATCTGCAAGCTACAGGATTGTACGCCAACAATGTACAGGGCTTTCAGCGAGACACTCTTGCCCCCGATGGTACGAGCGGGTTTTACTTCCTATCTCGTCGCATCCTGGTTGAAGGAAGTGAAGATATTTTTGTTGAACTCGAAGAGTTGAATCGTCCTGGTACTGTGGTCGATCGCCAGCGACTTAATCGAGGCACTGACTACGAAATTGACTACGATCGGGGTACTGTATTGTTCCGCAATCCGATCCTTCGCACTGATATTAGCAAAACTGGAGAAACATTGGTGCGCCGTCTAGTTGCGACTTACCAATACGACACCCCTGGGCAGGATACTAGCCTGTATGGTGGTCGGTTGCAATATCATTTATCTCGTGTGCAGAATCGCG
Source organism: Phormidesmis sp. 146-33 (assembly GCF_052939515.1). NCBI lineage: Bacteria > Bacillati > Cyanobacteriota > Cyanophyceae > Leptolyngbyales > Leptolyngbyaceae > Phormidesmis > Phormidesmis sp. 146-33. Next base: position 4,876 of record NZ_JBJPHU010000095.1, on the reverse strand, counting down.
AAAGCTGGATTGGTGCGACCTATCTAAAAGAAGATCAAGGCACGAGAAACTTTCAGATCTATGGGGCAGATGCCTACTTCTCAATCGGGTCGAAAGCTCGTTTGATTGCAGAATATGCCCGCTCAAATAACACCTCTGATCTGGTGGGGACGGTGAGCGGTTCGGCCTATCGAGTCGAGCTAGAAGGCGAGATTGCTCAGGGAATTGCGGGACGCGCCTACTATCGATCGGCAGACACTGGCTTTGCCAACAATGCGACGGTTAGCTTCACGCCGGGTCAGACTCGCTATGGCGCTCAACTCACTGCAAAAGTTTCTCCGACAACCGATTTCCGATTGCAGTATGATCACGAGAAAAATCAAGGGTTTGCACCGCTTCCTCTAACTACGTTTGGAGACTTATTTGAGCCTCGCAGTGCAGCAGTTCCGGGAGCAGCGGTTAACAACTCTCTAACAACGATTTCGGCGGGGATTCAGCAAAAGCTGGGAGCGGCTGACTTGTCGATCGATTGGCTTCATCGCAGTCGAACAGATCGTCTGAATCCCAGTGTTTTAAACACAACATCGGATCAATTGCGATCGCGCCTCACGGTTCCTATTGCGAAAAATCTGACCCTCTTGGCGCAGAATGAAACCACCTTGTCGGCTGAAGTTGATTCTGTTTACTCCGATCGCAGCCTGGTCGGTTTGAATTGGGCAGTGTTACCGGGTGTGAATGTGCAACTTGCGCAGCAGTTTTTCACACGGGGACAATACGAAGGGCAATCGATCACTAGTTTGGGCGTGAGTGGAGACTATAAACTCGGCCCTGATACCACTATCAGCGCTCGCTACTCTATTTTGGGAGGTGCAAATCGACTGACGACCCAGGGGGCGATCGGGCTAAATCAAAAATTCACACTCTCGCCCGGACTGCGGATGGATTTATCCTACGAGCATTTGTTTGGCGATTTTGTGGGCACTACTGGAGCCGGAATCCAGTTTCTACAACCGTTTGCGCCTGGGCAAAGTGCGGCTTCTTTGGGAGTTCAGGGGGGGGATAGCTACAGTATTGGCATTCAGTATACTGATAGTCCGAGTTTGCAAGCCAGCGCTCGTTATGAACATCGATCGAACTCATCGGGCAGCAACACTGTGATCTCTGCGGGGGTTGTGGGCAAGATTAGTCCTTCATTAACCGCCCTTGTTCGCTATCAACAAGCCAATGCCTCAAATCAACTGCTTACAGGCTTGGGAGACACGGCTAGCTTGAAAGTGGGACTAGCCTACCGCGATCCGACTAACGATAAATTTAATGCGCTGTTGCGCTATGAATATCGCAAGAATCCATCGACGATTCCTGATAGTATTTTGTTTGGCAGTGGCACAGGCTCTCGCGATCATTTGTTTGCTCTAGAAGCGATTTATGCACCCGATTGGCGCTGGGAGTTTTATGGTAAGTTTGCGCTCCGCAACAGCACATCTTATCTGGCAAGTGACTTAGCCGGAACCAGCACTGCAATGTTGGCACAAGCCCGCGCTACTTACCGCTTAGGCTACAAGTGGGATCTGGTTGGAGAAGCACGATGGATCAATCAAGGCAGCACTAACTTCAGCGAAACGGGACTCGCGATCGAAGCGGGCTATTATCTCACACCCAATCTTCGTCTTTCAGCAGGTTATGCCTTTGGACGAGTCAGCGATCGTGACTTTGATGGATCTCGATCGGCAGGTGGCTTCTACGCAGGGTTAACAGTTAAGCTCAACGAGCTATTTAGCGGATTTGGACAACAAAAAGTTCCACGTCCTCAGCCGGAACCTTCTCAAACTCAACCTATCTCCGTAGTTCCACCTTCGCCCTAGTTTCCTTTCCGAATTCTTCACGGTTCAACGTTACCGTCAAGGATGATTTTGCGCTGCCCCATTCTTCCAGTATTCAGGATGTTAGTCATGCAATCCTTTCTGCGACATTTTAGAGCGATCGAACAATCTCAACAGTTAATGAAGTGCAGACAGGTTCTGGATCGATTACTACGGCATTGCTCCGGAGTGGGATTGTTGGCTGCCCCGCTACTGTTGGCTCAACCCGCGCTTGCAGAAGGTTCTTATCAGATTGGCCTCAATCAACCCTTATTTGAATATGATGCCAGAAACGGGCTGCTAACATCGATCGATCGACCCATCTACGTCAATAGCGTTTCCCCTGGAGAAGTCATTAATGTTTCCTTGTGCGGTTCAACCATTACTGATGATGTGAGAGTCGAGATTTACCGACATGCAGGTTCTTTAACAAATTATCAGGGCAGCTTTCCCGCGGGAACATTAGTATCGAGTCAAGCTTTAACGAGTGGTAATGTCAGTTGCACAGATACTTTTAACGCACCATTAACGTCTCCAATTCGCTATACCGCCACTGCTCCTGGCACATATGAAGTGCGGCTATACAACACTTCGGTAGCCAATGGAACCTTGAGACGATTTGATATTACAGTGACACCAGATGCGGTGACTAATCCTGATCCACGGCTGACTCAGGGTCGCATTTGGTCTTATAACTGGGGCTTTAATGCAGGCTCCTTTGCGCAGACTGCGGCCACTAACACTGATTATTTCGTAGTAGTTCCAGGCGGGTATCCAGGAACGAGTGTTGTCTGGAAGTTAGACTTGAATAATTTTGCAGGTTTTGTCTATGAGATTATGGCGAATGATACCGGCGTTAACTCACCTAATACGGCTGGCAAAATTGTCGCAGGATTGAGTGTTCCGTTTAGCGGTAATGCCATCACCCCCCGATTTCAGCAGTACTTGAGTTTTCCCAATTTGCCAATTGTTCCACCACCTCAGCCTTCTACGATTACGAATCTCCTATTCACAGATAACGCTGGCGTTGATTCTACAATCTCCCCAGGGGCTACGGCGGGCATCCAGGATAGTGGTTTTTTTAAATTCACAACCGATACAGATGGAACCTACGCCGTTGTGATTGACACTTCTAGTTCTACGGGGGGCGCTCCAGATGGAATTTATGGCGCAGGGGACGTATTTCTCTTAGGCAGGACGATCGCTGGCGTTGAAAACGTAGTGCCTTGGAATGGACGTGATAATAATGGTAACTTGCTTCCCATAGGTTCATACAATGCCCAAGTCCAATCTCGACTGGGGGAATATCACTTCTTAGCAGGAGACGCTGAAACAAGTGGCGGGACAGCGAAAGGACTTTCCATATATCGTGCTTCTTCCAATTTAACTCAGGCAAATACACTCATGTATTGGGATGACATCACAGGACTACCTGGTGTCTCAGGCGGAACGACAACGTTGCCCAATGGACTCTTGTCTTCAGATGCCAATGGTCATAAGTGGGGCGACTTTACTGGTACAAGCTTTGGTAATGAAAGATTTCTTGACACCTACGTCTATGCTTTCGACACAACTGCTACCGCACTAGCGACGATCGCTAGCAACGACATTCCGCTCCAAATTAGTGGAAAAGTCTGGGATGATGCCAATGGCAATCTGGCTCAAGATGGGAGTGAACCGATCGTGGATGGCAGTGTTGTAGCTCCTTTATATGCCAATTTGATTGATTCCAGTGGTAATGTAATTGAGACAGCCTCCGTCACTAGTACAGGAACTTACAAGCTCACTAATGTTAGACTCAACACAACTTATACCGTTCAGCTATCTACCACAATAGGTGTCGTGGGTCAGCCTAAACCTGCGACGACGTTACCCAACGGTTGGGCTAACACGGGTGAGAACAAAGCTGGAACCACAGAAACTATCACACCCGGTGAAATCATTGTCACAATCAGTGGCGGCGTACTCAGCCAAGACTTTGGCATTGAGCAACTCCCGAACACAACTGACTTAAATCCTGTTTCGCAAGCCAATCCTGGCGGTACGGTAACGATACAAGTACCAACCTTGGCAGGTACAGACCCCGAAGATGGCGCATTGGGCAGCGGCAAGAGCTTCAGGATCGTAACTTTGCCGACTAATGGAGCGCTGACCTATAACAACATAGTGGTGACAGCAGGACAGATCATTAGTAACTATGATCCGACGTTATTGAAGCTTGACCCCGACGACGGAGCCATTACGGTTAGTTTTACCTATGCGGCGATCGATGCTGCTGGTCAAGTAGATTCCACACCTGCAACCGTGACAATGCCCTTTACTGCTCCGGTTATCACAAATCCCAACCTACTCCTAGTCAAGCGCATCACTGCAATTAACGGCGGAGCAACGACCTCTGGGGGAGATAACTTAGCCCTTTACAAGGATGAGCCGACTAATCCCTACGACGACAACACATTAGATAATCCTGCCCCTACACCTGTTGATACCGATAAGTGGCCTAATCTAACTACACTCTTGGTGGGTGGCATTAATGGAGGCACCATCCGACCAGGAGATGAGTTGGAATATACTATCTACTTCCTCTCGTCTGGCGACACTCCAGCGAAGAGTGTTCTGTTCTGCGATCGCATCCCCAACAATGTCACCTTTCTCCCCACTGCATTTAACTCTTTTGGAGATGAAGCAACCGGAGGATTGCCAGGAAGCGATCGGGGTATTCTCTGGCAACAGACTGGAGCGACCGAATCCCTGACCAATGTGTCGGATGGAGATGCTGCCCAATACTTTCCACCTGGAGCCGATCCTACGGTTGTTTATTCTAAAGTCAACTGCGGAGGCGCAAACACCAACGGAGCAGTCGTTGTCAATTTAGGCAATCTACCCAACGCAACAAGTCCCGGAATACCCGCCGGGTCATATGGGTTTGTACGTTTCCGAGGCAAAGTGAAGTAACCTTTAAAAGTAGAGGTCAGCAAAAGAGTAGCTCAGATCTTGCACCATTCTCAATAGTCCCAGCGGATAGGCTTGAGGATAAT
>NZ_JBJPHU010000290.1:0-1173 GCF_052939515.1 Phormidesmis sp. 146-33 | reverse complement strand
GTATCGACACTGCATAGTACAACACCCTCATTCATCCCTCCATTATGCAACGCCAATTTTTCTAGACATATTCCCATGAAGACTTTTATGCAATCTGTAGCCGGACTCGTGATAGGGACGGGGTTTGCTTTAGTGGTTATGGGTATAAGGAGTGGATACTTTCAGGTAGCGATTTCTGGAAGTGCAATGATGCTTTCAGGAGCGTTCGTGTGGGCAGTCGCTTACGTGAAGGATTAACTAAGAAGAACGAATCAGAGCCTAGCCCTGACCACAACTAAGAAGGGATTGAAAGCTGTACAATCTCTCCATGTATGACGATACCTGCCGATTTCTTGCTGAACACTTCTCAGCCGACTTTGCCAGTTGGCTGCTGGGAGAGCCTGTCACGATGACAGAGCTTCAACCCTCTGAACTTTCCCTTGACCCGATTCGCGCCGATGCTCTGATTCTGCTGGAGTCGGACGAATCCATTTTGCATATCGAGTTTCAAACCCTGCCTAAAAATACGATTCCGCTCCGTGTTCTGGATTACCGAGTGCGAATGTACCGCAAAGATCCAACCAAACCGATGCAGCAGGTTGTGATTTACCTAAAGCAGACTGCTTCTGAGTTGGTCTATCAAACGAGCTTTACGATGGAACGGACACGCCACGAGTTTGATGTCATCCGGTTGTGGGAGCAACCTGCTTCACTCTTTCTGCAATATCCTGGTTTGATTCCCTTTGCGGTTCTAGGGCAAACTGCGGATGCAGAGGAAACGCTGCGCCAAGCGGCTCAAAGGGTAGATCAGATTGCAGACCCCACGACAAAAGCGAATCTGATGGCAGCATCAGGAATCTTAGCTGGGTTAAAATTAGAGCAAGAAGTGATTTATCGTCTATTGCGGAGGGACATCATGCAAGAATCCACTGTTTATCGTTCAATCCTGGCAGAGGGGAAAGCAGAGACACAACGGGAGATTGCTATGAATCTTCTAAAAGCGGGTATTGCCATTAACATTATTGCTTCTACGACAGGATTATTGATCGAAGAAGTGCAACAACTTCAACAACAACTGAACGACTCTGCACAAAGCTGAAGTTGATCGATGTTCGGGAAGTTGATCGTGAAGACACGGCATAATCGGGTCGCCGGAGGGTTTTCCCCTCCAGCTCCCACAGCACCCCGCATGCG
>NZ_JBJPHU010000094.1:0-27937 GCF_052939515.1 Phormidesmis sp. 146-33 | reverse complement strand
CCTTTGCTGATGGGCGCGTCTTTACGGGTGAGCAGGCCGTAACCTTGGGACTGGTCGATCGACTCGGCACCGAAGAAGACGCGCGTCGCTGGGCGGCCGAACTCGTAGGTCTCGACCCCGAAAAAACCAAATGCTTCACCTTTGAAGAAAAGAAACCCCTCGTCAATCGCCTCACCTCTAACAACAGCCTGATCAGTAACCGCCTGACTAGAGCGATCGACACCGTTCCTGGACTCTCAGCGGGAATGGACTGGCTAGAATTTGAACTCTCGACCAGTGGGCTTCCTCTGTGGCTTTATCGTCCCTAATGGCGGCGGGAATTGAGCGGGAGTTATCACGACCTTCAGGTTGACATCGCATCAAATCTCAGATCCTCACTCCCCATTCCTGACTTCCCTCTCTTACAATTGAACGGCTAACAGTCTAGAGAAAACCTGGAGGATGAGACGTGCAGTGGAGAGTTCGAGCGATTCGTGGAGCGACAACGGCTTCGGCAAACACCGTCGAGGCGATTCGAGAAGCAGTGACGGAGTTGATGGACGAGTTAGAGGCTCACAATCGGCTTGACCCCGACGAGATTATTAGCGCAACCTTTTCGGTGACTCGTGATCTGGATGCAATTTTTCCGGCGGCGATCGCTCGTCAGCGTCCCCACTGGGATAATGTGCCGCTTTTGGATGTTCAACAAATGTATGTAGAAGGAAGTTTAGAGCGTTGTATTCGCTTTTTGATTCACTTTAATACACCCGATCCCAAGGTCAGAATTCACCATCCCTATCTTCGACAAGCCAGAGATCTAAGACCCGATTGGTTAATGGCTCAAGTTGGAAATTCTTCAAATTAAGAACCATTTGATAAAAACAAAAAATTAGGGACATCGGCCTTCAAAGCCTTGTCCCTAAAGTTTTAAATTACTGTAGCTACCCTATTTGACGTGGATTCGATCAAATCTTTCGCTGCGGTTGTGAACCCAGGCAGCCCCCTAAATCCCCCACGAGCGAGGGACTTTGAACCCAAGAACTTGTCTGAAAGTGCCCCAAAATTGGGGGGTTGGGGGGCAGAAGCGCTGAAGAACGAAGCGAAAAAATTCCATCGAATTCACGTTATTTGAGTTGTAAGAATTCGGTGGTTATTAGTTAGTAATCAGTTGTTGATCGAAGGCGAATAACTAATGACTAAGAACCCATCTTTTAACAATTCTCACAACTCATTCAGGATTGCTCTATCAGCCAAACGTTAAACATCAGTGGTCAGATTAGTGCTTTTGAGATCAACGTTGCGTTCTGCAAAGTATTTGTTGAGGAAGGTGCTGGCAAACGACAGGATCACGGGTGCCAGAATAAAAGAAACCGGCCCATGAACGCTAAATCCAGGCGTGATTGCAGCCGCTAACGAGAAGCAGATTCCATTCACAACCAGCGTAAACAAACCCAGCGTTAGAAAGTTGATCGGCAAGGTCAGCAGTGTCAGAATTGGTTTGATAAAGGCGTTGACTAGACCGATCGCAACCCCTGCCACCAAAGCCGACACAAACGATTGAATATTAACGCCAGGAAGCACAATGTCTGTAACCAGCAAGCTCAGAGCAGTCGCCAACAGCGTAAAGAGATAACCGAGATAATTCTTCATTTCTTGAACCTCAATTTCATCAATAGTTAATTCTTCTATTCATGATTTTTGCGGATCGATTATCCAACAGCCTCCACACACAGACAGATTTCGCAGACTAGAACCTACAAAAAAAGGACACCGGATTGCGATGTCCCATTCAGAGAGGTTTAACGGTTACTTGCCGACTGAAACCGATTCTTCTTGAGCCGTGACCAGCGTCAATTCTTCGGCGGGTGCTTCTACAGGGTTATTGTGATGAAAGTGAATCCCTAAAAAGATGTCGTAGACAAAGCCTAAAAAGTTTTCTTTGAGTAGACCAACTGATTGTTTACAGCCCTTGGCATCCAAAAGCGGTTTAGTCGCATAGTAGGCGCGTTCGTAGTTGTACCAGGGCACCGACGGCCAGAGGTGATGCACGAGATGATAGTTTTGTCCCATGATCAGCCAGTTCAGCAGCGCATTGGGGTAAACTCTGGCATTTTTCCAGCGATCGCGCTCCGCAAAAGGACGATGTGGCAAATAGTCAAAGAACAATCCTAAAACTAAGCCAACGATCGCCAAAGGCACAAACCAGAAGTTAAAGACGTATCCCAAAAAGTGATAGTGGAAAGCCACATAGACCACAAGAACTAGAGAGAGCCGCGCCCAAAACCACTCGATCAATTCATTCTTGCGCCAAAGTTTGCGCTTAAAGAAGAAAATCTCATGGTAGAGAAACCGAGCATTAATAATCCACAGCGGCCCCATCGTTGAGACCACATGATCCGGGTCATTGTCAGGGTCGTTCACAAACGCATGATGCTGCATGTGAACACGGGTAAACACCGGAAAAGAAAAACACAACAGAAACGCACTGCCATGTCCTAAGAAAGCATTCATCCACTTATCTCGATGAGCTACGCCATGACAGGCATCGTGAATTACAGTTCCGACCATGTGGAGCGCCAATACATTCATACAGAAGCAGCACCAATCCACCCAACCCCAACACCAATAGCCCAACGTAGAAATCACAGCGATCGCCACCGAGAGCCAAAAAATGATGAGCGTCGGATTCAAGTCACCGGGAGCGCCGAGTAACTCTTTGGGAACTGTCAGGGGCTTTGTTGCCTCCGACATCTTTTCATCTCTCCTTTTTTACATCCTCGCGTCAGTATACGATACGCAACACCGTGAAGTTAAGTAAAGTCTCTTTAAGGTAGACAATTCGTTCAAAAACCCGACACCACCCAAATGAGCCGCCCCTCAAAACTCATCCCCTGGGAACTTGCTCAAAGAAAATAGGGTCAGGGGAAGAGAACAGTGAGAAGGGTTAAAACCACTATCCCACTTAGCATTCACGCGATCGATACTCACACAATTGAGGTTTATTTATCATGTCACGACGACAGTTTGGGTCGAGCTTAAAAATTGGAACGCTGGCAGTCAAGCGTGTAAGTCTTTTGATGGGAGCCACCCTGCTGTTGAGCGGATTGGCAACTACGGTTCCTGCTGGGGCACAAAGCACTTCACCGTCTGGAGATGTGATCATCAACACGGAGCCAGGCAATTCGGGGTCAACGACTCCCCCTTCTATCATCAATGGTGTTCGGTTTGCGTGTCAGACGATGAACGGACAGCCCACCGTCATGTATCAGCCCGAAAGCCAGCCGTCTCAGGCGTTTGCTTGGGCCACTCCGAGCACGTTGGGCGGCGGATGGGATTCGACGCGTCGCTGTAATGAAATTAGCCGCCGTCTAGAGGCTTACCGTCCTGATGGGCTGGTGGAAATGAAGACAGGCGTTGAGAACGGATACAACACAATTTGCGTGACGACCGATCGCGTTCCTTCCTGCCGTATTGTTTTAACCGTGCCCCCTGGACAAGATCCAGTCAGTACTCGCGATCGCGTCTTCCAAAATCTGACGGTAGCCGATAGCGGTCAACAAACTCAAGGAGTCGTCACCTTTGGCGAATCGAGCAACTCAGGCATTCTCGGTCAGATTGGGCAAGCTTTGGGAATCAACCGCAGAAATAACTCTCGTGTGCGATCGGGGGATATTAACCTCAAGCCCTTCCTCGATCGTAAAGATGGGGGAACTGGAGAGCGTCTGAGTGGCGGTGTCACAGTGCGCCAAGCGCCTCGGTCTAACAATCGTCTGAGAATCCGCTAGTCTTTGGGGGAGGGATGAGGCATGAGGCATGAGGGAGAACTTCGATGATCTGTTCCCCCTTTGGGGGTAATCCACTTCGTGAGGAGGGGTACGGTTGGGGTGTTCCTGCAAGGCGCTACTGTTAGTCTGGCAAGAACAAAGTGAGGAATGACGGTTCCCCTAAACCAATACAAGCTATCTTTTCATCCCTCATCCCTCATCCCTGGTTGAGCCAACTGCGCCACGATCGCCACTAACTGATCGGGGTCAGTTGGCTTTGTAATGTGGGCTTGAAATCCAGCCGAAAGCGCCTGTTGCTGATCGTATTCGCCTGCGTAGGCAGTGAGGGCGATCGCGGGGATCTGACTTTTGCGACCTGGTAGCAGGGTTCTGATCTGGCGCATCAGCATGTAGCCATCCATTTCGGGCATTCCAATATCGCTGATCAGGAGGTTTGGCTGAGAATAAGCGAGGGTTTTGAGGGTTTCAACGGCGGAGGAGACAGCCATCACGTCAGCGCCTTCTTGCTCTAAAACAAACGTGACAAAATCCCGCGAGTCCGCATCGTCATCCACCACGAGAATCTGCAAACCAGCGAGAGGCAAGACAGAGAAATTTTCTTGGGTTCGATCGCCCAGAGGCATCAGAGTCAGTTCAGGGTTTGTCATGGTGTCTTGTTTGAGAAGGGGTAGTTTGACCGTAAATGTGGTTCCTTTGTCTTCGCCCAGACTCTCTGCCCAGAGGGTGCCGCCGTGAAGTTCAACCAGTTGTCGGGCGATCGCCAGCCCCAGCCCCAGACCGCCATATTGTCGCGTCGTTGCGCTGTCTGCCTGCCGAAAGTAGTCAAAAATGTAGGGCAAAAATTCGGGACTGATGCCCTTTCCAGTGTCGATAACCCGAATCTGAGCCATGCCTTCGATCTGTTCGACTAGCACTTCGACTCGGCCGCCCGGAGGCGTAAACTTAACCGCATTGGAGAGAAGATTCCAAACGATTTGCTGTAGACGGGTCAGATCTCCCAAAGCGGTCAGAGGCGAGGGATGCGGTTCATGGTTGTCTGCTTGGTAGTGAAGCTCGATCGCTTTTGCTTCGGCAGCCAGACGCACGGTTTCTAAAGCCGCTGTGACGATCGTTCTCACATTTACAGGCGCGACATTGAGAATCAGCTTACCCCGCAGAATTCGCGAGACATCCAGCAGATCTTCGATGAGTTGGGCTTGCAGACGGGCATTGCGCTCGATCGTCATCAGCGCTTCTGTGGTTTTGGCTCCGTCAAAGGTGCGGGTTTGCAGCAGTTTTGCCCAACCTAAAATGGGGTTTAAGGGCGTACGTAGCTCGTGGGAGAGAACGGCCAAAAATTCGTCTTTGATCCGGTTGGCAGATTCTGCTTGAGCGCGGGCTTGCTGTTCGGCGGCATAGAGACGGGCATTCTCGATCGCCACTGAGGACATTTGCGCTAATTGCACGAGAATGGCTTCGTCTTCTGACGTAAATTCGCCCACCGTTTTGTCAGATAGCTGAATCAAGCCAATATTGTGCCCGTCTCGCCCGGTCAACGGAGCCGCCAACCAACCCCGCATGGGAGGATGATCCGCCGCGTGAGCGCCAAACCCTTTCCAACCCGGATGGGCTTCTAGCTCGGTTTGGGTCAGCCGCATTGGGCGATTGAGATGACACACGCAGGCATAAATGCCAGAGCCGTCGGCAGGTTCTTTATAATCACGCCACGCCGCATATTTGTCAGACAGAGAAACAGCGCTAATGGACTGGGCCCAGTTTTGGTTGGCGGTCAGGCTGGTCACGGATTGATGTGCGCCGATGATCGATCGCGCCTGTTCTGTAATGGTTTTCAGCACTTCGTCAACCGACAGCGCAGAATTCATCACGAGAGCCGCCTCGGTTAAGCCATGTAGTTGAGCGGTGTATTGCTGAGATCGGTTTAACATCTGTTCGCGTTCGACTTCGGCCTGCTTGTGTGAGGTGATATCAACCGTCACGCCATCAAAGCGAGTTGGATTGCCCTCCTGGTCATAAAAGCCTCGCCCGATCGCGCGTATCCAGCGAATTTGTCCCATTGGTGAAACGGTGCGGTAGTCGATTGTGTAATCAGATTTTTCTTCGAGGGAAGTGGCGATCGCTTGACGAGTCGGTTCGCGATCATCGGGATGCAGACGCTTATAGAAGAGGTCGATCGTCACATTAGTGTCGGGAGAAAGCCAAAAATGTGCTTTACATTGGTCGCTCCATTCCAGCTTGTCAAAGGGCAGATCGCAGTACCAGAGTCCTAATTCTGTCGATTTTAAGACCAGATCTAGCCGCTGACGATTAAGCTGTAGGGCGAGTTCTGCTTGCTTGCGTTCGGTGATGTCGTGATTGACTCCTAGCGTCCCCATCGGGTTGCCCTGGTCATCCGAAAACGGCACGACGATCGTCTCCGTCATCCCCTGGGAGCCATTTTTGTGAATAAAGGGAATTTCGCCTTGCCAGTAGCCAGTCGTCGTCACGCCGTTGAGAATTTCGGCTGTCAGTTGGGTTGCGGATTCAGGGGGGTGGATGATGCCCGGAGTTCTGCCCAGCATTTCTGTTTTAGAGTAGCCAAAAATCCTTTCTGCGCCAGGGTTCCAGTCGAGAATCTCACCTTGCAGATTGGTCAAGATCACCCCATCGTAAATGCGATCGAAGACGAGCGATCGCTGTCGTAGCTGGTCTTCGGTATGTTTACGGAGGACTTCGTTGCGCTTTGCTTCGGTCATGTCTGTAATCTGGACAACGCGCGATCGTCTGCCCCAAAAGCTTTCTTCGTGAGTCGTTTCTTTGACCTCGATCAGCGTTCCATTTTGTTTGCGATGTCGCCTGTTTGTGGGAGCAAGCGCTGAAGACTGAAGCTGCTCTATCAGATGGGGAACCTCTTCAATTGGGCAAATATTCAGGATGGTCATGTCCAAAAAGGCTTCTCGTGTATAGCCATAGTGCTGAATCGCCGCCTCATTGACCGCCAAAAATGCCAGTGTCTCCGGGTCATAGATCCACATCGGCTGCGGACTGTGCTCAAACAAGCGACGATAGCGATCTTCACTTTCTGCGAGGGCAACTTTGAGACGCGTCAGTTCATCCGTCAATTCATCCCTCAGTTCATCCATTGTGGAACATTGCTCTGATTCACAAGCCGACCTTTGGGGATCAGGTTGGGGATCAGCAAGAGCGAGCGATCGCGCTGGTGGCAAGGGAGCAAGTTCTTCAGACTTTTCGTGACTTTGCATTCGTCAGCTTCAATCATCCAAAAGTAGGGGTATCGTCAGTGAGCCATTCTAAAGGTTTAGAGATCCTGGAATGGAAACTGTACGATCGGAAGATGTGTACCTTTCGCTCTAATTTTTAGCATTTCTTAAGATAGACCGGGATCTACCTTTTGAAGGGGAATCGATCTGTGAAACTGCGGAGGCCCCAAAAATCGATCTCAGCACTGACAGAATGACTTTAAAACACACTCCCTTCATCGATTTCCATTCCCTATCTTCACGCAGAAGCATAGCCAAACATGGTAGTATCCCTGTTGCCGATTTGCGGAGACAAGCCACTTTTTAGACACTTCATTCTCAAGAGTGACCAAAGGCTGGTTGCAACGACCCCACTGGCTGATATAGAAATTGATGGAATTGATTTTTATGTCCTTCCTTTTGGAGGGGGCTAGGCAGATTTCAGCGTGAAGCAGCCCAACGGAGTGATCCCCTCAATCCCCGTCAAAAAGGGGACTTAAAGAAGTCGAACATCGCGTAAATAATGCAAAAATCTAGGGTGACCGATCGCCGTCAAACTTCAGATCAGTCCTGGTCAAAACTGAGTTATCTCAAAACCTGGCAGGTTTAAGCTTGCGTCCATTATTTAACTTCACCTCTTAATCCTCGTTTTAATATTCATTCTCTGATTTAATCCCCTCTAACCTCCTCGGACTCCTGTTCATGCAACTGCAAAACTCCCAGCGTAGAACGAAGATTGTGGCAACGATCGGGCCTGCCACCAGTAGCCCAGAGGTGCTGCGTCAATTGATCGAAGCCGGGGCAACGACACTACGCCTCAATTTTTCTCACGGCACCCACGATGACCATCTGCGGAGCGTTCGACTGATTCGGCAAATCTCCTACGATCTCAATCAGCCTGTTGGCATCCTCCAGGATTTGCAGGGGCCCAAGATTCGGTTAGGACGCTTTGAAAACGGCTCGATTATTCTCAACAAGGGCGATCGCTACACGTTGACCAGTCGCCTGATGCCAGGGACACAAGAAATTAGCTCGGTCACCTACGACCAGTTGGCGCAAGAAGTGCCAGAAGGTGCCACGATCATGCTAGACGATGGGCGAGTCGAGATGAAGGTGGAAGCGGTCGATCGTCCCAATCAAGCCCTGCACTGTCGCGTCGTCGTGGGTGGCCCGCTGTCAAACAACAAAGGCGTAAATTTCCCCGGCGTTTACTTATCGATCAAAGCGCTAACGGACAAAGACCGCAAAGACTTGATGTTTGGGCTAGATCAAGGCGTAGATTGGGTGGCGCTGAGTTTTGTCCGCAATCCTCAAGACGTGTTGGAGATCAAAGAACTCATTTCTAGTGCCGGAAAATCCGTGCCTGTGATCGTCAAGATTGAAAAGCACGAAGCGATCGAGCAGATGGAAGCAATTTTGTCGATCGCGGATGGCGTGATGGTTGCACGGGGCGATCTAGGAGTCGAACTGCCTGCCGAAGACGTACCCATTCTACAGAAACGACTGATCGCCACCTCCAATCGTCTGGGCATTCCGGTGATCACGGCGACTCAAATGTTGGACAGCATGGTACACAGTCCTCGACCGACTCGCGCTGAGATTTCGGATGTTGCCAACGCGATTTTAGATGGCACCGATGCGGTGATGTTGTCGAATGAGACGGCTGTGGGCAAGTACCCGATCGAAGCCGTTTCGACAATGGCTCAAATTGCGGTGCGGATCGAGAAAGAAAAGGGCAAGCGAATCTCGGAGGATGCGGGGCGATCGATCCCCAATGCGATCAGTCAGGCCGTTGGGCGGATTTCGGAACAGCTAAACGCCAAAGCGATCATGTCGTTGACCAAGACGGGATCAACCGCCCGCAACGTGTCCAAGTTTCGGCCGACGACTCCTATTTTGGCCATTACTCCCCACGTCGATGTCGCCCGACAACTACAGTTGGTTTGGGGTGTTAAGCCACTACTCGTCCTCGATTTGCCCTCAACCTGGCAGACGTTTCAAGCGGCGTTGAATGTAGCTCAAGAAAAAGAAATGGTGTCCGAAGGCGATCTGGTCGTCATGACAGCCGGGACGCTGCAAGGGGTGGCCGGCTCGACAGATTTGATCAAAGTAGAAGTCGTCACCGCCGTTCGAGGTAAGGGGATCGGGATCGGACAGGGTTCTGTTAGTGGACGCGCCAGAGTCGCTCAAAACGGCATGGACATCAATCACTTCAGCGCAGGTGAGATTTTGGTGGCTGCTAGTACGAGTGCTGACTATATTGAGGCGATTCGCAAGGCAGCAGGGATCATTACTGAAGACAGCAGTTTGACCAGCCATGCGGCGGTGATTGGGCTGCGGTTGGGGGTTCCGGTGATTGTTGGGGTCAAGAATGCGACTTCGGCGATTCGAGATGGCGAGATTGTCACGTTGGATATGCAGCGAGGATTGGTCTACTCTGGCGCAACGGTGTCACCCAATGAGGCAGCTTTGTCGGCGGTGTAGCCCTAAATTTTTGCATCAAGCTGTCCGGACTTCTCTCAAAATCTGAACGATCGCCTCATCTACTTGAACTTACGATCGCCCCTCTTGAAATCGATCCTCCCATTCCCGCTTATCACGGGTACACTCAAAAATGAAAAGCTTTGGGAGACTGAAAGATGGCGGATGCTGCGATCGTAACGACCATTCAACCGATTAAGTTTGGCACGGATGGCTGGCGGGGAGTCATTGCGGCCGACTTTACGTTCGATCGCCTCAAACAAGTGGCTCCGCTGGCCGCTCAGGTGTTGGCTCAGGTCTATGGTCAACAGACGGGCAGCAACACAATTATTGTGGGCTACGATCGCCGCTTTTTGTCTGAAGAATTCGCTCAGGTCACGGCTGACTCGATCCGGGCGATCGGCTTTGATGTGTTGTTATCAGAGACGTTTGCGCCGACTCCTGCCTTTAGTTGGGCCGCCAAACAGCAGAATGCGCTGGGCGCTCTAGTGATCACAGCCAGTCACAATCCAGGAGCCTATTCGGGGCTAAAGGTGAAAAGTGCATTTGGGGGATCGGTGCCTCCAGAAGTCACTCAGCAAATCGAAGCGCTGCTGCAAACGGGAGAAGTGCCCCAACCCGCCCAAAAACCAGGCTCACTTCAAAGCTTTAATCCCTGGACAAGCTATTGTGCGGGGCTACGATCGATGGTGGATATTGCCGCAATTCAAACGGCGATCGATCACGGCAGTCTGACCGTTTTTGCAGATGTGATGCACGGAGCCGCCTCAACGGGATTGTCTCAGATTCTCAATCGCCCAGTTCATGAATTGAATTGCGATCGCGACCCCCTCTTTGGCGGTGGCGCACCCGAACCGCTTCCCAAGTATTTGCCTCAATTGCTTCAGACAATTCGCGATTATGAAAGTACGGGATCGGTCGTGGGGCTGGTGTTTGATGGCGATGCCGATCGCATTGCAGCCGTTGATGGTCAGGGCAATTTTCTCAGTTCTCAAGTGCTGATCCCGATTTTGATCGAGCATTTGTTTCTACGAAGAGGCTATAGAGGCGAAGTCGTCAAGACGGTTAGCGGCTCAGATCTGATGCCTCAAGTCGCCAAACTGCATAATCTGACGGTATTTGAGACTCCGATCGGGTATAAGTACATTGCCGATCGCATGTTAGACGCGCAAGTTCTCTTAGGCGGTGAAGAATCCGGCGGGATCGGCTACGGACACCACATTCCCGAACGCGATGCCCTGCTCTCAGCCCTCTATCTGCTCGAAACGGTTGTCAAAACGGGACTCGATTTGGGTGAGTCTTATCGTCAGCTTCAAGTCAAAACGGGATTTTCGGCGGCTTACGATCGCATCGATCTTCCCCTCGCCAGCATGGAAGTCCGCGCAAAACTTGTAAATCAGCTTCAAAATCAGCCTTTAAGTGAAATCGCTGGACTTGCCGTTCTCAATTGCCAAACGGATGATGGCTACAAGTTTCGCCTAGCCGATCAAAGCTGGCTCCTGATTCGATTCAGCGGCACCGAGCCTGTCCTGCGACTCTACTGCGAAGCGCCAACGCTAGAGCAAGTCCACCAAACCCTAAATTGGGCAAAAAATTGGGCAAACCGCTAACCAAACACGAATTCAACAGACTTCTTCGCGCCGTCATAAAGTCGGAAGAGCAAGCTAAATTCCCACCGTAAGCAACTTTGAACCAGAACCCTTCTCTTAAAGTCCCCCCGAATTGGAGGGTTGAGGGGCAGAAGGTGCAGCCAACGAAGCGAAAAAATTTCATTGAATTCATGTTCAACTGAGCCTTGAATATGAGCGTTACATCAACTCAGTTTTCACCCCTTACTTACAGCCCAGACTCTCTCTCGTATCAACTCCTGTGACTGGATTGGTGCCCGAAGCCGTTTTGCAGAGCATGGCAACGTAGTAACGATCGATAATCGCATCCGAAAAGTCTGCCCCAGTGACCTTGGCTTCGTCAAATAGTGTCCGCGAGAGTGTCGCCCCAACCAGAATGGCATTGGTCAGATCGGCTTTGTAGAGGGTGACGCGATCGACCAGGGCCCCTTCCAGATTTGCGCCAGACAGATTGGCACCCCAAAGATTGCCGTTCGTCATCATGGCATTCTTCAGATTTGCTCCTTGAAAGTTGGTTTCTCGCATCTCAGCCGCCACAAATACCCCGCCTTCGAGGTCTGCATTCGAGAAATCTCGCCGTTCAAGCTGCGTATTCGTGTAGTTAATCGTTTTCGCTTGAGCATACGCAGGACGAGCACCCAACAACACCCAAAGCCACGCCAGCCCCAAAATAATCAGCAGTTGGAAGAGATGAATCAGCGTCGATTTGAGCGATTTAAAGGTTGAATACATGGGCGTTTGGGCGTTGCTGAACGATGGTATGAATTCGCCCCCCAACCCCCCATTCTGGGGGACTCCCGGACTTTCAAAGTCCCTCACTTGTGGGGGATTTAGGGGGCGAAAAGATTGACACTTCCCACAGATTCATCGCTCCAATCAGCAACACCACGTAATCTACTGCTTTGATTTTACCTGTGATTGATTCACCCAATCGTTGCCCACGCGAATCGTTAGATCAGAATCTAAGTCACCCGTCGAAGCCGCCTCCACACTACCAAACTTCAATGACCCTTGCAGAAGTTTGGCCGCTTGAAGATCGCCTTTCTGGACGATGATTTGCGTCTTACTTTGCTGATCTGCCCAGTCTTGAATCGGGTAAACATTCTCGTAGCCCAGACGATTTAAGTATTGAACAAATTGACTCGCGGCTTCTGGCTGACTTGACGCATTCTGTACCGCAATTTTGAGATTGGCACCGGCCTCAGACGTCGCCTCACTCATCCCAGTTTTGAAATACTCCTGCATTACCCGATCGCGCCCCTGAGTATCCATGATCCAGTAGCTGGCGATAAATTCATCGGGCGCACTAAATCGACCGGGCAGCAGCACCATCTTAAAATCGTTTTTGTCAAGCTTTAGTCCCAGATTTACTAGCGCCAGCATCTCTTCTACGCTGAGATTGGTATCAATGTACTTTTGCATCATCGTCACCAAACCAGGAATGCGCGGCAGCATCAAAGGACTAGAGAGCTTCGATCGCAGTGCCTTAATCAGAGCTTGTTGACGCTGGACTCGCCCAATATCGCCAAACGAGTCATGACGAAACCGCGCAAACTGTTCGGCTTTGTCGCCATTGAGGGTTTGCCAACCGGGAGCCAAGTCGATTTTGAGTTTCTGAGTTTTGTCTACATAAGACATTTGCTCTGGTACATAAATATCAATACCGCCCAGCAGATCGACTAACTCGCAAAACGCATCGGTACTGACTCGGACGTAGCGATCGACGCTAATTCCATTCAAGGTATTGCCCACGACCTGACGCGCTAGCGCAGGGCCACCACTGGCGTTGGCTTGATTAATTTTGGTCGTTCCGATGCCAGGAATGTCTACCTGGGTGTCTCTGGGGATCGACAACAAATTAACGGTATTGTCCGTTGGATCAATTCTCAAGAGAAGCATTGTGTCGCTGCGTCCCGAAAATACCGCTTCAGATCCCACAGGGGCATCCAAGACGCGATCGATACCCATCACCAAGATATTTACCGGACGACCAACCTGATACTGAAATCCACTTTTCCACAGGTCGCCCAGAAGTTTTTGACCCTCAGCAGGAGCGACAGCTCCCGGAAGCGGGGTAACCAGTGCCAATGTGGTGCCAAAGGTCGCCGAAGCGGTGGCAGCAATCAAGAAAGTAAATCCCCAAAAGAGCGATCGGGCAGTAGAAGACTTGGACTTAGGAATTGCAGGAGTCGAGGCATGGGGCATAGCGGAGTTGGATGCGGGTTTCTCCAACGTGCCTGGCTGCTTTGTTTGGCTTTTCAACGGTTCCACTCAATCACACCTCAAAAACTGACCCTTGCTCAGACGCTAACTACGCTGCTGTCTTACTAGATTCCTGGCTATCCTAACCCAAAGTCGATCGAGTCTCCGTCCGCTATAAGTGAGAATTGATAGCACCTTGGGCACGTCTGCTCACTCAAAAATCTTTGGGACTTTGAACACTTTGATCACTCAGCAGCGACTCAATGAAGAATTGTTTCCGCATACAAGCTTCTGGGAATTCTACACTTGAAACTGTCCCAGAGGCTAGTCAGGCTCCTTTGAGGTTGCGCGCAAAGCGTCCATTAGTTGGCAGAGATACCGAATGAGAAGAGTCCGCAAAGAACCTTTAGGTTGCGAAAAAGATGTGAAAAAGATTGACTAAGATGTGACAGAAAGCGCATCTGCCACTCTTTTTTCTTGAAGATTTTTAGCCGCAAAGTTTAGCCCCTCACGAGAAGCAGAAGCCTAATTTTTATGACGCAACCTCTGATCCCTGTAATTTTGGCTGGTGGTAAAGGTGAACGGTTTTGGCCCCTGAGCCGCAAGCACCGCCCAAAGCAATTTCTCTGCCTGGATGGGAGTGGCAGCAGTCTTTTGCAATCAACCGCCGATCGCCTCCTGTCGATCGCTCAAGGCTGGGATAATCTCTGGGTCGTGACGGCGGCTCACCTTGCAGATGGCGTTCGCGAACAGCTTCCAGAGTTACCGATCGAGAATCTGTTGGTTGAGCCTGAAGGCAGAGACACAGCGCCTGCCGTCGCTTGGAGTACCTTAGAAATTGCCAAACGCTATGGCAACAGTGCCGTTGTAGGGTTCTTCCCGGCTGACCACTGGATCGACGATCAGGAGACATTTGATGAGACGCTGAAGGCTGCGATCGCCGTTGCCGTCCAAAAGTCTGCCATTGTGACTTTGGGAATCACCTGCACCCACGCTGCAACTGGATACGGCTACATTGAGCAGGGCGAAAAGATTGGACTGTATGGAAACTACCCAGCCTATCGCGTCGATCGCTTTACCGAAAAGCCCGATCGCGAGACGGCGCAAAAATTTCTAGACAGCGGTCGGTTTAGCTGGAATGGCGGCATGTTTGTCTTTGAGGCTGAGGTTGCTCTCAAGGAACTACGTCACCACGCGCCTGAAATTTTGACCCCATTGGAGGCAGACGGCGTGGTTGCCTACCCAACCATTCCCAAAAAAAGTATTGACTACGCGCTAATGGAGAAGACCGATCGCGCCTGTGTGTTGCCTGTGACGTTTGGGTGGGATGATTTGGGCGATTGGGCGGCGATCGAGCGTCTACAAAAAAGCGACAGCCCCAATGTTGAACTCGCCAATCACGTCGGATTAGACACCCAAGGAACTCTGCTTTATTCCACCAATGAGGATGAATTGATTGTGACGATCGGGCTAGAGGATACCGTAATTGTCCGCGACGGCAAGGTTACGCTAATCGTCAAAAAAGACCGAACTCAGGAGATCAAAGCCATTCTCAAAACACTGCACGATCGACCAGAGTACCAGAATCTTCTCTAGAAAGTGGGGCAACGGAGGCAGGGGCGCAAGGAATAGAGTTGAAAACTATTCTCAAGCTAAAAATTCTGTCATCCGTTGCTCAACAATCGGTTTGGAGCAGTTTCTACACAGCAGTCGGTTCGCGAGTCTGAGACAGAAGCTTCTAGAAAACCGTGAGCTTCCATAATCTTGAAGAGGTTCACTTCGGTTTCTAGCAGGCAGGTGTGTCCACTTTGGGGCAAGACCACTACTTGAGCATTCTGAAAAGCACGCTTGAGGCGATAAGCTTCTGGCACCGAGGGAAACAGCTTGTCATCGACGCTGGCCAACAGTAAAACTGGCTGGTTAAGCTGCTGCAATTCTGATGTCGGAGTCTGGAACTGGTGTAGGAGAGACATCCGCCAAATCGAAGTTTTTTGGGGCACCGATCGCACCGCTTCGATCAAGGCTTGTCTGTCTGCGGGTGCAATCCGCCCAAACGAAGCCAACAACGGTAAAAACGTCACCGACGAAAGCTGATACGCCACTTCTGGCAAATAGCGGCTCAAAGACGATCCCCATGTAATCCAGGGGCGACGATTAAACGAGGAAGCCGGGTTTACCAAAATCATCCGATGAAACAGATGAGGCGCAAGTACAGCAACTTTCATTGCAAGACAGCCGCCAAACGACTCGCCACAGAGGTAAACCGATCGTCCTTCATCTCCCGCGATCTCCTGGTTGATCAGATCAACGACCTGTTGCGCCAGCGCTTCCCAACTATTTAAATCATCTGGTGGAATCGCCAAACAGCGCACATCAAAGCCCGCTTCTAACCCAGCCGTCTGCGCCCTCAATAGCTGCCCTGTGCCATCCATACCAGGCAAAAAGACGAACAGTGGAGCGTTTCGCCTGAGTTTTTTGGGGGTGAGAAAGATCGGGTGACTTTGAAGCATTGCAGGAATCGGCGGTGAGGAATAGGAAAAAAATTAGCGGTCAAAAGCGGTCAGAAGCAGCCCTGATGCAGCAAATCTTTGATCTCATCGTGGCAGTGATGGGTCAGATCGTTGACGATCGTTCTTGCTTGTTTGCCCTGATAGTGTTGACGTTGAGCGGGCTGAATCCAGTAAGGGCGACCAATCATCACATTCACTCGCTGATACATCACCAGAGGATGCCAGCCCTCTTGATTGAACAATGGCTCAGAGGGATCAAAGAAGCTGAGAAGTTTGAGCGGAACGGCCGACGTTTTGGTTTCTGACTGGACGGCGATCGCCACAGGCAAAACAGCCAAATTCTGAACCGGGGCCCTGAGTGCAAGATGGGCAAATCCACGCTGAAAATCACCCATCTGAGTGCGATCGGGACTGTTGACCATCGGATCAGTGCCCTCCGGAAACACCCCAACCGCTTGCTGAGTCTTGAGAAGCTGAGTTGCTTGATGAAAAAAGCTCTGCTGACGCTGCTCAGGAGCCTCTAGCGGAAAACAGCCCAGTTTTGTAACAATCTCCCGCATCACGGGAACCTGCCCCATGTAGTGATGACACGCAAACCGAATCGGACGATCGATCGCTGCCATCAACAAGGGAGCATCCAAAAAACTTCGGTGATTGCTGACCACGAGTAGCGCACTGTCTTGAGGAACGCGATCGCGATGGTGCAGATACATTTGCATTCCCAGCGTCAGAAGCAGCAAGCGCGAAATTTGAAGCGGACTATCAGATGCCATGCAAAATGAACCAGAATCTTAAGATCAAGCCTTTTCTCTAGTTAACATTACTTTACTGAAGTCAACAAACGTCTACAGGCAGAAAGATCGGCTGAGAAGCTTCTACCGTGCGCTGAAGTTTTTGAATCGGCTCACTAATCGCTCAGAAATAAGGCAGGCCAAGGGCATTATTTTTACCAGTTCTGAGCAATTTAGCAAGCGTCCATCTTCTAAAATCTCTGACCTAACGGAGGACGATCGATAAGATTTTCCTGGGGCTAAGTTCGGTAGATTTGAGGAGTGAAACGCATTTTTGAGCGGAGTTGACCGCTAAGATTGAGAAACTTCTATCAATGAGCAGAGAAGCCAAGTGGATGAATGGATAGAAAACTCAGTGGGGCGATGGTTCCTTTTCTATTCATAAAATTTTGTTAGGGCAGGGGTGCGCTCAGTCTACTGTGACCCTGGTTAAAAGCAGTTTTAGCGATCGTGTTTGATATTATCTATGAGTTCTGAAGACCCTAAGCGTTCTACCTTTACAATCACAACGCCCCTCTACTACGCAAACGGTTTGCCGCATGTGGGGACGGCCTATCCAACGATCGCCGCCGACGCAATAGCCCGATTTCAACGATTGCAGGGCAAGCCAGTCCTATTTGTCACGGGGACGGATGAGCATGGGCAAAAAATCCAGCGTACGGCAGAAGGATTGGGGCGATCGCCTCAAGAGCACTGTGACCTGATCGTGCCAGAATTCAAACAACTTTGGAAAAAACTAGGGATTCGCTACGATCGCTTTATTCGCACCACTGAGGAACGGCACGGGGCGATCGTCAAAGAATTTTTTCAGATCGTTTGGGACAAAGGCGACATTTATCTCAGTCAACAAAAAGGCTGGTACTGTGTCTCTTGCGAAGAATTTAAAGAAGAACGCGAACTGCTAGACGATCACTACTGCGCGATTCACCCCAACAAACAAGCCGAATGGCGTGACGAAGAAAACTACTTTTTTCGGTTGTCAAACTACCAGGAAAGATTAGAGAAACTGTATCAAGAGCATCCTGAATTTATCCAGCCAGCCAGCCGACGCAATGAAGTTTTAAGCTTTGTCAGCCAGGGATTGCGCGATTTTTCGATTTCGAGAATTAACGTCGATTGGGGCTTTCCGGTTCCTGAGAATCCGAACCACACGCTGTATGTCTGGTTTGACGCGCTTTTGGGTTACATTACCGCCCTACTAGATCCAGAAAGCGAACCGACGCTCAAGAATGCCTTGTCTCGGTGGTATCCGATCGACGTTCATCTCATCGGCAAAGATATTCTGCGGTTTCATGCGGTCTATTGGCCTGCGATGCTGATGTCTGCGGGATTACCGATGCCCGATCGTGTGTTTGGACACGGTTTTCTCGTTCAAGATGGGCTAAAAATGGGCAAAAGTACCGGAAACACGATTGATCCGGTGGCTTTGGTCGATCGCTACGGCAGCGATGCGGTGCGCTACTACTTTCTCAAAGAAATTGAATTTGGGCGAGACGGCGTGTTTGATGAGACGCGCTTTGTGAATATTCTCAACGCTGACCTGGCTAACGATCTGGGTAATCTACTTAACCGGACGCTTAAAATGGTTTCCAAATACTATGGCGGTACGGTTCCTGATCTGGCGATCGACGATATTCCGTTAGTCAATCCGCTCAAGGCCGCTGGGGTGAAATTGGTCGATCGGGTTCAGCAAGCCTACGAAGCGTTGGCCTTTAATACAGCTTGTGAGGAAATTCTAGCGCTGGTGCGTTTGGGCAACAAATACATCGATGAGCAAGCTCCTTGGACGCTTTACAAACAAGGTCAACAACACGCGCTACAACAAGTTCTCTACGCAGTTTTAGAATCGGTGCGGTTGGCGGCTTTTTTGCTATCTCCGATTATTCCGATCGGCAGCACCAAGATTTACAAACAATTAGGATATTCAGTGGATTTTGCTGAAACGCCTTTAATTGATGATTTAATCACATTGACGAAGCACGGAATCTGGGGCACCCTTCCGCCAAACCAGACTTTGGGAGAGGCGCAGCCAGTTTTTCAAAAACTAGAACCTCCGGAGGAGCAATCGACTTAAAGGAATGAGAGGGGTGTCCATCATTAGTTTGGATTTTAAGCATCAATACTCTTTAACAAACTGAGGAATATCAACGGTGTTAAACCATATTCACGAAAACGAAACTGTATTTTCGCCTGAGCAAGTCCTAGAAAATCGCGGCAGAGTGGCTATTTTTATCGATGGCTCTAATCTCTTTTATGCCGCCCTACAACTGGGGATCGAAATTGACTACACCAAGCTGTTGTGTCGGTTGACGGCAGGTTCGCGCCTGTTGCGTTCCTTCTTTTATACAGGAGTCGATCGCACCAACGAAAAACAGCAGGGCTTCTTGTTGTGGATGCGGCGCAACGGCTATCGAGTCATTTCTAAAGATTTAGTGCAACTCCCTGACGGCTCCAAAAAAGCCAACCTGGATGTCGAAATCGCCGTCGATATGATGTCTCTGGTCGGCTCCTACGATACGGCCGTTTTGGTGAGTGGTGATGGCGACCTGGCTTATGCGGTGAATGCGGTGAGCTATCGAGGCGTGCGAGTCGAAGTGGTGAGCCTGCGATCGATGACCAGTGATAGCCTGATTAACGTCGCCGATCGCTACATCGATTTAGACAACATCAAAGAAGACATTCAAAAAACGCCGCGCAGCTACACTTACCGTCCGCTATCGGGGATCGGAGTGATGGACGACGGCGAAGACGATCCGTCTATTTGAGAAGCAACGGGAAACGGGAGCCTTTTGAGAGGGAGTTCGTCAAGACCTTGATGGATGCTCAAAAGTCTTCTGGGCATTCGCAAGGAGAGCCAGCTTGAATTTGCATCGATCGACCTACCTAAACCTGTTGCTGATCACGCTACTGGTCGGCACTTTTGCCTGTGGAAAACGTGATACGGCAGCAGACAAGTTAGCCAACGACACCCAGGAAATCCAGAAGTTTGACAGCAATCTCAACTGGAACGACATCACCCTCGAACAGGTAGACGACAAAGGCAAACTCTGGTGGAAGGTCAAGGCGAGACAAGCGACCTACAGCAAAGATCAAAAGAACGCCACCGTTGACAATCCCAAAGGAGAACTCTATCAGGACGGCAAGCCTGTCTTTAAAGTTGAGGCGCAAAAGGGTGAAGTGCAGCAAGATGGCAAGGCGATCGTGCTCAAAGGGCAGATCATCGCGACCGATCTCAAAGATGGCACGGTGCTAAAGGGCAACGAAGCGGAATGGCGACCTGTCGAGGATGTTTTGCTGGTTCGCAATCGTGTGACCGGAATGCACAAACAGATGCAGTTTGCCGCTCAAGAAGGCCGCTTTCAGACTCGTGCTCGGACGATAGAGCTAACCAAACAAATTGTGGCTTCCTCAAAAGATCCCGAAATCCAGGTGAGAACGGAGCATTTGACCTGGAACATTCAAACTCAGAAAGTGATGGGCGATCGCCCCATGCAAATCGATCGCTTCAAAAACAAGGTGCTGACGGAGAGAAGTACGGCCGATCGCGTCAATGTTGATCTAAAAGCAAAGACGGTTAACCTTCAGCAAAACGCCAGAATTGACTCAAAACAGCAAAATGTCCAGGTCAGCAGCAACGATTTGTTGTGGAATCTGGACGCTCAGACGATTAATTCTAGCCAGCCCGTGACGATTCTCAACCCATCTCAACAAGTGACGCTGACGGCCAATCAGGGACTGCTCAATTTGCAGAAAAACACCGTTGATCTGACCGGGAATGTCAGAGGGATCGGACAGCGAAATGATTCTAAACTGGATGCCGATCGGGTCACCTGGTTTTTGACGACTCAACAGTTTCAAGCCGATGGCAACGTCAATTATCGTCAAGCCAATCCGCCCTTTAGCCTCGCGGGCCCTCGTGCAGCAGGCAGACTTCAAGATCAGCAGGTTGCCGTGAGTGGGGGCGAAAGTGGCGGCAGAGTTGAAATGCAAATTGTCCCGCAGATGAGGCAGTAGGGATGAGAGAGAACTTTGTTCCGCTGCGCGAGGAGGGATGAGGGAGGAAAGCAAGTGGTGCAGTCGAGCCGATAGAATGGGGATTGCACTTAAGACGATCCTTCTCTGAGGAGAACCCATCATGGCGCAACCGATCGCGCAGCCTCTTGACATTCCTAGCCTCGATGCAGAACTGTCTCAACAAAGTCCCCAAAAAATTCTGCAACGGGCATTGAGCCAATTTGATAACATTGCAATTTCTTTTAGCGGTGCTGAAGATGTTGTGTTGATTGATATGGCGCACAAAATTAACCCCAACATCAAAGTGTTTAGCCTCGATACGGGCCGCCTCCACGCCGAAACGTATCAGTTTATCGATCGTGTCCGCAAACACTACGGGATCACGATCGACATCATGTATCCCGATGCGACTCGACTCCAGGAGATGGTTTCAGCGAAGGGACTTTTTAGTTTTTACGAAGACGGACACCAGGAATGCTGTGGAATTCGCAAGGTCGAACCGCTTCGTCGTAAGCTGTCTACATTGGATGCCTGGATCACAGGTCAACGTAAGGATCAAAACCCTTCAACTCGTGCCAGCGTTCCGATCGTGCAGGTGGATACGGCTTTTTCGACGGACGATCGCCAGTTGGTGAAGTTTAACCCGATCGCGAACTGGTCTTCGGCGGATGTTTGGATGTATATTCGTGCTTTTGAGGTGCCCTACAATCCTCTCCATGAGAAGGGCTTTGTGAGTATTGGTTGTGAGCCTTGCACTAGAGCAACCTTGCCCAATCAGCATGAGCGAGAAGGCCGCTGGTGGTGGGAAGAAGCCACTAAAAAAGAGTGCGGTTTACACGCGATCAATCCCAATCAGACGACTTGATCTATGTGACTTCGATGAGGTTGTTTGCTTTGCTTACAGATCCGGGAACGCTCCTAAATTCCCTAATTCTGGCAGGGCTGATTGACCGTGAAGAACGGTTAGGCTGACGGGGATATCTGCATCTACTGGATCTGACCGTCAGTTTCATTGTTTGGGTTAGCGGGGTTTTGGCGCAAAATCTAATGAGGTTCCCTTGTCAGCGATCGTTTTTTGAGGATAATGACTGATAGCTCACAGGCCCCTTGGGCAACTATTCTCTGACGCTGGTAAGTCGCTTATGAATTCCGTTTGGCAACAGGTCACGCTGGCAACGCTGCCACTTCATCAATGGCGATCGACGAGCTTGCTTCATCGTCCGGTGGGGCTGTTGCAGTCGTGGCGCAAAACAAGCTGGCTGATGCAGTGGGCAGACGCGATCGGAGTGGTGCTGTTGAGTCTTGTGTTTGGTCTAGCGCCCTTTGTTTCGAGCGACTTAATGGGAGTGCTGCTGGTTGCGTGTGCCGGGTATTGGGTCTTACTCACGCTTTCAGACGATTCCCCAGTGTCCGGTTTTGGGCAGAAGAAGGCAATTTGGGGTTCAGGATTGACTCCGATTCACCTGCTAGTGCTGCTCTATTGGGGAATTGCGACTGTTGCGGCGGCGGTGTCTCCAGTCAAGCGAGAAGCCTTTACAGGCTGGAGTAAGCTGACTCTCTATCTGATTTTGTTTGCGTTGATGGCGCGAGTGTTGCGATCGTCAAGGCTGCGATCGTGGCTAATTACTTTCTACCTACACATTGCTGTTTTGGTGAGTGGATATGGGTTGAGACAGTGGTTTTTTGGAGCGGATGCGCTGGCTACCTGGGTTGATCCTGAATCGCCATTTGCTAAGACGGTGCGAGTTTACAGCTTTTTAGGAAATCCGAATTTGCTGGCGGGCTATTTGTTGCCTGCGATCGCGTTGAGTATTGCTGCGATTTTTGCCTGGCGAGGGTGGCTTCCTAAAGGGTTGGCGATCGTCATGACGGTTGTGAATACGGCTTGCTTGATTTTGACGTTTAGCCGGGGCGGTCTGATCGGATTTGTGGTACTGATTTTTGTGATTTTGCTGTCGCTGCTGTATTGGTGGAGCATTCATCTGCCGCGTTTTTGGCAGGTCTGGTCGGTTCCGATTTTGGTGGGTAGTCTGGCGGGCGTTTTGATTCTTGGCGTGTTGTTTGTGCCGCCGCTGCGAAGTCGGGTTTTTAGCATTTTTGCGGGACGCGGAGACAGCAGCAACAATTTTCGCCTCAATGTCTGGGCTTCTGTGATTCAAATGATTCAGGATTACCCCGTCTTGGGAATTGGGCCAGGTGATTCGCCGTTCAAGAAAATCTATCCGCGTTATCAACGGCCCCGCTTTAGCGCTTTGAGTTCTTACTCAATTTTGTTAGAAGTGGCTGTCGAAACAGGCTTGATTGGTTTGACCGCGTTTTTGTGGCTGCTGCTGGTGATCCTTCATCAGGGATATGTCCAACTCAAACGACTCCGACAGCTTGGCAACCGGGACGGCTTTTGGCTGATTGGCTCGATCGCCGCTCTGTTGGGTCTGTTTGGTCAAGCCCTGTTTGATACCGTGCTGTATCGTCCGCAGGTGAATACGCTCTGGTGGATGGCGATCGCCCTGATTGCCAGTTTCTACACCTATCACCAGTCTGCTTTGAATGAGTCGGTGAGCGATCGTGAGCAGCTTGATTAGAAGAATTGTCACAAAAACCTTGAAGTCTACCAACATGGGGAATTTGGGAAGCGGACAAGCTAAACGTCGAAGCAAAGAACTCATCAAATTTCCATTAAAAAAGTGGGACAATTGCTTACCCCACCCAAGATTGCATTCCCCAAAACGGATTCTGAAAACCGCTCTATTTGTTGAGTTGGTTTCGAGTCTGACGCGCGGCTTCGAGTAGAGTGCCCCAACGTTTTTGCAGTTGTTTTGCAGTACATTTCAACGTCTGCATAATTTCCTGATCGCTAGTGGTCGATCGCTTCAAACGGACTAACTGCTGCTGCTCAGGAGACAATTGGGCAAAAAACAGTTCCCATTCTGGCTGAGACAGCCCCAAATTTTGGTCAAGGTCAGCCCCCAACCACTCGTGAACCAGTTTCCAGCTTTGAGACGTTGAGAACTTTTCGACGTGGTACTTAAACCGCTGCTGCAAATAATCGCGCTGGCGGGGCGTGAGATTCAGCACTTCGTCAATTTCAGGAACAGACAGGTCTTGCAGTTTGAGAGCGAGATAACTGGCACAATCGTCCTGCCCTTGAGATTCGAGATATTGCATCAGTTCGACGACGACGCGATCGCGCAGCGCCCCTTCCGAAGGATCGACTTTCTCAGCCACCATCTGTTCTCGAATCATCTGCATAATTGGCGATCGACCATACGCTTCTGCTTCGTCTCCCTTGGCCGACTCCATTGCGGTCTCAATATCAACGGCGATCTCTTGAGGCTGACGACTAGCAAATCGTTGGGCCCGCAGAATGATTAGCTGTTGATTGTGCTGAGTGGGCAAGGTAATGCGCCGTTTGCCATACTGCTCGGTAAACGCCATGTACTCAGCTAGTTGGAGACGAGTTCGAGGTTGGTAATCTTCGGGCAGGGCATTTTCGCGACGAAAGGCTCTCAGCGACTCAGTATAGAAGCCCTGCAAAAAATCCTCAATCAGCGTAAATCGAGCCTGAAAACTGAGTTGAAGGTGAGCCGGGGCGATCGGACGATAAACCATCGTACTCAAGGTACTGTGCAGTTCTACGCGGCCCTGTCGAGAACCCAGCCGATAATAGTTGACGCATTTATCCAGACGATAGCGACCCAGCGTTAGTCGCCAAGATCCGACCTCTCCAGAAGTTTGAATGCGATCGCTTTTACTACAAATCCGCTCAACTTCGGCGGCGATGCGGTGGGCGATCGCTTGAGCAGCTTTTTCGGTTACTTGAATTTCGGCTTGCAGTTCTGTGGTGAGCAGTTGAGCCAGCTTTTCGATAGGAGAGAGAATGCGGTTATCTTCTGGTGTAATGGCTGTATCAGAGACCGGAAGACCACCGTTGTCAGGGATAGAAGCCGTAAAGGGGGTTGCTTCTTGTTGAAGGTTGGCAGATTTTGCGTTCATTGTCAGACCCAGACTTGGTAGTGCATGTCAGTCCCTACATCGCAGATTTAGGCGACTACGGTGAATCCGGATGCGCGTATGGCAGTTTTATATTTGGTCAGTTTTTTCACTTAATGGCGCACCATGAGATAGTTCAGCCCACCCAGCCAAAGGATGACAAGTGGCTCAAACACAATAACTCAGTAGGTACGATCAACCAAGCTGATAAAAATATACTACTGTGTTTCAGTGGACGATCGCCAGGGTGGTTGGGGGAAGTGAGGAGTGAGGAGTGAGGAATGAGGAGTGAGGAGTGAGTAGTGAGGAGTGAGCAATTAAATTTCTTCAAGCTCTCAAAGTCAAAGCTCAACCTTCAAAACTTTTTCATCCCTCCTTGCGAAGCGAAGTTCTCCCTTATCCCTTCAAATCCTCTCCTCCACCGCCTCCCATCCCAGACCTTTTCTCACTATCACAGGTTCCGCGTTGGTCAAATCTAAAATGGTGGATACCTGGTAAGAAGGTTCTTCGCCTGTATCGAGGATGAGATCAACGGATTTTTCTAGACTGTCAAACAGTTCTGCTTGAGAGGGATAGTCTAACTGGCTCTCGTCGGCTTGAAGGTGGGCAGAGGTGGACACGATCGGGTTGCCCAAGACTTTTAGAAGCGCCGCACAAAGGGGATGATCAGGAACTCGAATGCCTGTTGTTTTGCGTTTGGGACTCATCACCAGTTTGGGAACGAGCTTGGTCGCGGGCAACAGAAATGTGTAGGGGCCAGGAATCAGACTCTTCATCAAGCGGTATGCGGGGTCATTGACGATGGCATACTGCGAAATGTCGGATAGCGAAGCACACAAAAAAGTCAGTGGCTTGTCATTTGAGAGTTGTTTGAGCTGACGGACTCGCTGCACAGCCGTCTTGGAATTGAGATCACAGCCGATCGCGTACACAGTATCCGTCGGGTAGAGCATGATAGCCCCACTGCGTAATGCGTCCACAACTTGCTCAACGCCACGCGCCTGGGGATTTTTGGGATGAATTCTGTAAATCGTAGCCATAGTGAGGAGAAAAAAGAAGAAAGGGTTTAACCATTCCTCATCGTGCAAAAGGTAGGGTGTAAAGGGACAATCAATTTCCCTTTTTCCTGGTTTACGTCAATGAGTAAAGTCGCTTATTTGGAGTGCCCGACTGGAATCGCGGGTGACATGTGTCTGGGTGCGCTGGTGAGTGTTGGCGTTCCTTTAGACTACCTGACTACGAAGCTTGACGGTCTAGGCATTGCGGAGGAGTATCAGCTTAAAGCAGCGTTTGTGCAACGCAATGGGCAGCAAGCCACCAAGATTGAAGTTGAATTGAAGGGTTCTTCAGATACGCCTCGATCGCAAGCCGAGCATTCCCACACTCACAAGCACCCTTCTCACGAACATCCTCACGCTCACGAACATCCTCACGCTCACGAGCATTCCCACACTCACGAAACATCTGCTGCAACAGGTTCTCGGCTGCGACATTTGCCCGAAATCGAACAGATGATCCAAGGAGCCGACTTGCCGCCACGGGCTGAGAATTGGAGTTTGGCAATATTTCGGCAGTTGGCAGCCGCAGAGGGAGCCGTCCACGGAATTTCACCAGAGCAGGTACATTTTCATGAAGTAGGAGCGATCGATGCGATCGTGGATATCGTCGGCACTTGTTTGGGGTTGGATTGGCTGGAGATTGATCACTTGTATTGTTCAGCTTTACCAACAGGAGGGGGGACGGTTTGGGCGGCTCACGGACGATTGCCAGTGCCAGTTCCCGCCGTTTTGAAACTCTATGAGATGCGTCAGGTGCCCCTCTACAGCAACGGCATTGAGCGAGAATTAGTCACTCCTACGGGGGCGGCGATCGCAACCACACTTTCTACAAAATTCGGATCTCCACCCACCATGACGCTGCAAAAAGTCGGATTGGGGGCAGGATCGATCGATTTACCCATTCCCAACATTCTCCGCTTATGGATTGGCGAAACGGCTGGAGAAAAGCTTGAAAAAGCCAACCACTTGCCAGCTCAAAAACCTGGATTTCAGAATTCAAACAACTTAGATCAACCGTCTATTTCAGTTTTAGAAACCCAGATTGACGATTTAAATCCACAGGCGATCGGCTATGTGTTTGAGGCACTTTTTGCGGTGGGGGCGCTGGATGTTTTTACACAGGCGATCGGCATGAAAAAATCGCGTCCCGGAGTCTTACTAACGGTCATTTGTTCGGTTGAAAAAGTAGCCGACTGTGAGAAAGTTTTATTTCGAGAAACTAGCACTTTAGGCATTCGCCATTCTCTCCAGCAGCGGTCAACTTTACAGCGTGAATTTCACAAAGTTGAGACGATGTTTGGCGTGATTCAAGTTAAGGTAGCCCGAAATCAAGAGGGCACCATTATCAACGTTCAACCTGAGTACGAAGACTGTGCCCAAATTGCTCGCCACCACCACATTGCTTGGCGTGAAATTCATCAAATCGCGCTACAAAACTGGCATCAGCAAAACCAAGATCACTAAAAAACCAGGTTGAGCAAATAATGCATCCAACCTGGCAATTCTGAAGTTCAAAGATTAGCTTAAACGTTAGTCGATCGCGTCTTGGGCAGCCCGTTTCACATTTGTCGCCGCATCATCAACAGATCGCTTCACGCTTTTAGCAACATCATCACTTTTGCTCTTGGCGTTGTAGGCTCCCCGTTGGGCTTTGTCTCCAACTTCCTTAGCTTTATCGACTGTGCGATCGCCCACTCTCGCAGCTTTGTCTACAGCACCTTTTGCATCACTTGTAGCATCATCGGTCGCCCCTTTGACACTATCAACAATGTTCTTGGCTCGCTCTTGAATGGGGGCACCATTGCGATAGTTTTCAACGTACTGATCCACACTGTCAACCCGCTTGGAATTGATGTCCTTTTCGGCGCGATCGATCAACGCTTTGGTCTTTGTGGCCGTGCCTTTGGCGGCTTGTCCAGGTGCGGTATCGCTAAAGTTATTCATGCCGCCCTCGTATGGCTGCGTTTGACCAACCGGGTTAGGGCCTCCATCGGTAGGGGGCATTTTTGCCTGAGCATTACCATTACAAGCCGTGGTGAAAATTACCAGAATTCCTGCTAGAAACACCGTTAAAAGTTGAACCAACCGAATCGATTTGAAGAAAGAAATGACTTTGCTCATAAAATTACCTCATGGGTTTGTTTGTGTTTACTTCAGCAGTTTACTTTAGCGCTATTGCGATCTAACAAAGGTTTTGATCCCCGTCGATCGCAATTTTTGACTAAATCTTGACTACTGCCCGATCGCGGGATTTGCCTTTGCT